>NZ_AEEA01000086.1 GCF_000297095.1 Treponema primitia ZAS-1
AAGATAACGGTTACGCAAACTAACGAAGATGGCACGGACGGGGAACCGACCATACAGGACTTAAGCTGGGACGGGGCCGCAAACAAGTATACGAAGACGGTCGAGCTGGACGGGGGCTATTATCTGGTGCAGGTCAAGCTGACCCGTGGGGACTTGAGCGTCACTCGTACCTGGGTGGCCCACCTCTACCCCGGCCTGGAAACCCTGGCGGCCTATGACTTTGGCGAGTCGGACCTGAAACCCGCCCTGATGGGTACGGTGAGCCT
>NZ_AEEA01000087.1 GCF_000297095.1 Treponema primitia ZAS-1
AATCCACGCACCCGCGAAGGTGCGACCCCTGGAATCGTACCCCTACGCAATCGACATAATCGTTTCAATCCACGCACCCGCGAAGGTGCGACATTGTCAACGCAGTAATCACATTCATTATTAAATGTTTCAATCCACGCACCCGCGAAGGTGCGACTAGGCTATACTGTCCATACATACAGTTGCTATAGTGTTTCAATCCACGCACCCGCGAAGGTGCGACAAAA
>NZ_AEEA01000088.1 GCF_000297095.1 Treponema primitia ZAS-1
AATTTCTTTCGGAGCGTAAAAAACAAGCCCAGCCGATCCTGGATAAGTTCAAAACATGGCTTGATAAACGGGCTTTGGAAGTACCGCCGTCACTGCTCCTGGGGAAAGCTATCGGTTATACGCTGGGGCAATGGAACAAGATGGTTGCCTATTTGGACAGCCCGTACCTAACCCCGGACAACAACGCCTGTGAAAATGCCATCCGGCCGTTTGTCCTTGGCCGAAAAAATTGGCTCTTCAATAAAAGCCCGGAAGGGGCTGCCAGTTCCTGCGGTATGTACTCGCTCATTGAGACCGCCCGGCAGAACGGCCTTGTGCCAATTGACTATCTGCGGACCCTTTTTGAACGCTGCCCCACCGCCGTGTC
>NZ_AEEA01000089.1 GCF_000297095.1 Treponema primitia ZAS-1
CCCCCGTCCCCGTGATGGTGACATCGTCGCCGTCCACCACGTTTGTTGGCGTGATGGTGACAGTCACCGTTTCTGTGCCGTTGTAGTCCCGGTTTGCGGCAGTTGCCGTGGCGGTGAGGGGGCGCGGCCACGGTCACCTT
>NZ_AEEA01000090.1 GCF_000297095.1 Treponema primitia ZAS-1
AATGAAGGATTATTTTATGGACAAAGAAATGAAAGACCCGGCAGATGATGGTCTTGAAATTATCGGCATGGTAAAACTGAATGAGAGCACCGTCTGGGGCTATTATGTTTCACCATTGGACGACCACAACATTCATGTTTTTGAATCATTAAATGGTGGACCTTGGAAAAGGGAAAGTTTGTACCAACTGGAAAACTTTTTTCCACCGCTGGGCTTTGAGCCGACTAAAAAGTATGAAGAGCTGACAATACAAGGGGTCGTCTGGCCCGTCTGTCATGGGTGGAAGGATGATGATTGGAATTAAACTCCAAATCGGCGATATACAGAAAACTTGTTGGCAGTATGGAGATCGGAATTCGTTTGCGGGTGGGTATGCTTGCGGGACCCTGAAGCGCAATGAATGAGTTTATTGAAATCGCTAAAAAATATAGCGGTTTACAAAACATAGGAGGATCA
>NZ_AEEA01000091.1 GCF_000297095.1 Treponema primitia ZAS-1
TTTGTGCTTTGCGTAATATACTGGCGTAACGTCACCGGGTTTCAATCCACGCACCCGCGAAGGTGCGACATGTACCGGGAGCAGTTAGCGCCATCATCAATGTTTCAATCCACGCACCCGCGAAGGTGCGACTTCCGTTTTCCCTGATAAAACTATTCCCCTGGGGTTTCAATCCACGCACCCGCGAAGGTGCGACCTTAATGGTGAAAAGGTTTCACTCTACAGAAATGAGTTTCAATCCACGCACCCGCGAAGGTGCGACAGATGGAGCCATGCCGCAAATACGCCTATGGTC
>NZ_AEEA01000092.1 GCF_000297095.1 Treponema primitia ZAS-1
CTAATAAAATACAGTCCCGTACGGAACCGTTAATCAAAGTTCAATAGTCCGGCTTTTAAGTACCCCCTTTCATGTAAGATTTTTTCAACGTCTTTTGTTCCCTTGGCAACAACGACAACACCTCCCAAACTTTCAACGGCCTTTAAGAATTCTTTTTGATTATCAGACAGCCGCCCCTTGTCTGCTTTACATTCAACCGCCAGTATTTTTCCACCAGGAAGAACTCCAAGAATGTCAGAACTCCCCGGTTTACCGAATCTGTAAAACTGTCCGGGCCGAATCTGGACCGCTCCCACGCCATTGCGCCATACATAAAAACCCATATCCTCTAAAAACTTCAAACAAGCCCTTAAAACCTTACTTTCCGGTGTATTTGACATTAGAATAACCCCAATGCGGAATAGCCATTTTCATGCCGGGTCACCGAACCACTATCCGCAAGTTCAATGCAGTAAGATTCAACTTGTTCAGAGGGTAGATTTACTAGCCCAGATAAATCCGCAATAGTAACTATTTCGGGGTCAAGCTCTGTTAAAGTTTTTAAGATAATGTCTTTAGGGGATTCTGCTGGGGGATTTTCAGCCCGTTCACCGTTCACACTGTTCACAATCCCTTGGGGAACTGAACTGAACGAACGGTTTTGGGGTGTATCCGGAGGCTTGAGTCTGTATTGGCCCATATACAAATTTTCGATTAGCCCTAAATCCGACAGCTTTTTAGCTTGCGCCGAAACACCAGACTTCGCCCTGTTCAATGCTTTGGCGATTTCAGAGACCGTGAAGGTTCTGGCTTCTGCTTGCAGTAAATCGATAATTGCCGATTGGGTTTCATTTAGCCGGGTTTCGGTCTTAAACTCCTTTTCGTCGGAGATTGCCCAGGAACCCACAGCGGAATCAAATTCTAATTCGTAAACAAGATCGTCTCTGACCCGTCGCCCGGTTAAAAGCAATTCAGCTTTTGATTCTCCCCGCTTACGTTTTAATAGCATGGTCTGATCTGCCGTTGCGGATAATCCTTGACTGCCAAGAACCATTTCCGTCCAATCCGAACTGTCACCGCCGCCCTTTTTGGTATGGTGAATAGCGATTACACAGATAGAAAATTCATCTGCTATGGCTTTTAGAGAACTTGCCGTTCTCACCACTTCATTGTAATCATTGCCGTCTTGAATGCTTAGGAACTTCCCGAATGTATCAATGATTATCATTTTTATTCCGGGATTTTTTTTGATATAGGCTCGTAACTCCGTTGACCCGGTCATTTTAGTTTCATACAGAAAATCTTCATTCCCGGTTGCCCCTAAACTCAATAGCCGTTCCTGTAAATCTTGTGGGGTGTCCTCTAGGGTTACATAAAGAACTTTCATTTTCTCGACCTTGATCTTGCCCAAAACAAAACCGCCAGACGAAACCGCAAGACCCATGCAAAGTACAAGCCAGCTTTTACCCAGCTTTTGCGCCCCCACCAGGATTGTTAATCCCTGCCGAATAAGCCCAGGAACAGCCCAGGTAATTGAGGGGAATTCTTTTTGCAACAGATCCTTAATACTCCCGCCACCCGTACTGCCTAAAGGTTTACTGCGTATTGTTTCGGCGATCGCATTTAAGCCGTCCTCAAGTTCCTGACGTGATACGGAGCTATCCTTTTCAATGCGTTCTTTGAATAAGGTAAGGGTTTCCCAGGTTTTGAACTTATTAAAATCGTCTAGCAAGGCATTGAAATAAATTTCTTGGTTGTCCTTTACGAAAGAGTAACCGCCCACCATTTTTTTCAGACGGTCGGATTCCTGGACCCCAAACCCACAATTTTTTATAAGAAGTTCGTTATTGATTATTACAAACCCTTTCTTTTTGAGTCTTGCAATCTCTATAAAAGCCTTTTGGTAAAATCCGGTGAACATCTCGGAGGTCACAAAATCCGGGACCGGGAGTCCTTCCAGAAAAGCGCCTATCAGAGAATCCTGAGTTTCGATATTTCGGGGGATCATTCATTGCCCCCTCGGTTGTTTATTTTTTTGAACGGTGTTAAAATGGAATTAGATTGTTTCCTGCGACCACCGTTCCCCTTCGCCGGGCTGCGGTGGTCATTTTTCATTTATAATCCTCTCCGCCTCTTCCCTTATCTCATAATCCGCAGATTGCCGATGTCGATAGACGTATTCTTGCAAATCGGATAATTTGAAAAATACACGCTTGCCACCTGGACGGTAACAAGGAACTTTTCCAGAGCATACCAATTTGTAAAGATAGCTCTTTTTGAAGTTGAGAAATTCGGACGCTTGATCAATGTTCAGCGGCCTTTCTTGAATTGAAATTGTTTCGGTCATAGTTTTTCCTTTACAAGCGGTTTGTATTGTTTCTTTGCGCTTGTAAGGAAAGGTTAGACTTTGTTTTTCTTATAACTGTTCTTATAAGAAATGCGGAAGAATTAGACTAGTATTTTATCAATAATATCTTTTAACTCTTTTAACTCTTTAGACCATTTTGGTCCTTTTCCCTTTTTTAAATCTTCGAAGTCTTTAAAATGTTGACTTAAAGCTCTCGTATGAAATACATCTTCAATTGATTTCCAAATAAAATTCTTGTATGGAGCATTTTTTTCTTGTAACATTCCAAAATAAGCAGCCAGTGTTAAATTGCCTCCCTTCTTTTCTTCCCATAAAAGCCCATCGTCTATTATTTTTATATAACCTTGTTTGATTAAATGTGGAAAATGCAATTCAAACCTAAAAAGCCTTTCTAATTTAAATAATTCTTGGTATTTATTTTTTATAACCCCCTGTATGGGTAAAGAATCATCATTTGATTTATTGGCTTGTTTTTCACAATCTGCCAAAGTAACTAAACCATCCCTTATCATTTGATTTAAGAAGCTACCTAATTCTTTGGCTTCATAACCAAGACGTTCTAATTGCATATTTTCAATATCTACATCGTTACTCATCCTTCGTAAGATCAACATTGCCGTGTCTGTAGACTGCTCTCCTGATAAACGTTCTTTTTGCCATATTAGCGAATCATTTTCCAGTTTGGTTACTTGTTCCTGTACCAAAATAGTACGTTCCTTTATTTGTTGAAAAAGAATACGACCCATTTTTTCATTATCAACTGCTGCAAAATACATTTCTTGCAATTCTTTAAAAGGTATTAAGTCGCCATAAGAACCTATACTCATTATTTCCCCCCTTCGTTAATTTCAATAGACGGCAGACCGTTCACCGCTTGTTTCCTGACCTTATCGGTGGACTGGGCATATCGTAGAGTTACCCCCACCCCACTTTGCCCTAATAGACGGCTTACCGTTGCAATGTCGGTCCCGGCTTCAAGCAGTAGGGTTGCATTTGTCCTACGGGCCGTATGCCACCCGATTTTTTTGTTAATCCCTGCGGCAGCGGACCACTTCAAAAGAGTTTTATTCGTATCCGTTCCGGTTTCCGCCAGTAAAGGGAATACCCTTGAATCATGCCGGGGAATATCCGGGGTTTTGATTATCTCCATTGCGGCATCGGTCAAGGGGATGGTTACGACCCGCCCCGTCTTTTCCTGGATTTTTTGAATCTGCTGTTTAGTCCGGGAAACCTGCCCCCAGGTCAAGACCCGTAAATCGGAAATTCTTAACCCTGTTAGGCAAGCAAAGATAAACGCTTTTTTGATTTCCAGTCCTAACGGTCCTTTAAGGGGGGTCCCTGCCAGTGTTTGCAATTCGTGAGCTTCCAAGTAGTCCATTATTTTTTCCGGGACCGTGATCCCCTTAACAGATTCAGCGGGGCTACTCGGAATAATCCGATCCCGAACCGCAAGGGTTAAAATTTGCGATAATGCTTTAAATAAATGGCTTTGGGTTCTTTTTGAAATAATTCCCGGATTATCGTTTTCTTTTTTGGCATTGGCACGTTTAGGAATTGGGCAGGTCGCCAGATATTTTTTGAAACTATCGACCCATTGAGGACTGACAGCCCGAACCCGAATCTCGCTGTCAAAGCCCTCAAGATATTTTACAAGGCGGTAGACGTGATCCCCGGTCCCTAATCCCTGGGCTTGTTCCTTCGTAAAAGCAAGAAGGGTTTTCTTGCCCCCGGTGGTGTCAAGAAGTCCGTTTTCTTCTTCCACAAGCTGCCGTTCCTTATCTGCCCGTATCATCTCCGCAGTCTGTCGAGCTGCTTTGTTTTTAACTGAATCCGACCCGATAGTAAGCCCTGTTTTTTCCCAATGCCGCTTCCCGTTCCAATAAAAATCCAGGTATAAACGACCCTTTTTTTCTCTGACATAAATTCCCATTTTTTACCCCCTAGAGGTCTTTTATTAGTTCTACAAATAGTCTACAAGAAAAGGTAAAATATAGTCAAGTAAGGTGTAGAATAGACAAATACCCATTTTAAGTGTTTTCTGTAATTCGTTATAATGTAAAGAAATATCAAACAAAGTAGACTAAAAACTAAGGCGCCGAACAGAATCGAACTGTTGCATAAAGGTTTTGCAGACCTCTCCCTTACCGCTTGGGTACGGCGCCGTATAAATATAAATGTAACAAAAAACCAACCCCTTGTCTAGCCTTTCCCGCCTATGGTCCGTGAGCCCCGTGAGGTCCGTGGTTGATCGTAAAATTCCTCCTATACCTACATACCCCATCGGCATAGTCTTATAACAGGTTTTTATTACAAAAACCCCGCTTTTAAAGCCATTTCACTGAAATTTTGTACCACCGTTTTCGAATGAATCTGTAGAAATTGTATTTTTTTCATGATTTTTGGGTTCTTTTACAAAATTCCACTCCGAAAGACAAAGATTTCTATAAAAACCAGTAAAAAGAATCACTCATTTTCGTTATTCTCAAATTGAATAGAAGTAATTAGAAAGTGAAAGCTTTTTTAGGCGTTAAAACGGTTTTTTCATTCTCAACTTTTCGAAAATGAGTTTCTCATAATCGAATTTTTTGCTTTTCAGCGAGGTATATGATGACATCGTTAATAAAAAAGAGCGTTGTTTTGGCTTTGGCGGTTTTGGCTCTAATTTCTTGCGAGAACCCTATTCAAAATGGGTTGGGCAGCCGTGTAGATATTACCGGGCCGGATATAACCGTTCTTGACCCCGAAGCGGGGGATTACCTTAACGGCCTGGTAAACTTTAATGTCTTTGCCGATGACGATATCAAGGTGGAAAGTGTCTTTGTATACGCCGCCATGGAAGGAAACTTTCACAAGGAAAGTCCCCAATGGATAGGTATTAGCCCACCAGCGAGTGGAAAAATCTGGACTTGGCAGAAAAATACCACCAACGAAGAGGATGGTATCCTCCTGGCGCGGTTCCGGGCGGTGGATAATACCGGAAAAACAAGCGAAACCGAGACTTTGTCCTATACAATCAAGAATTTACCCCCCCGGATCGACCTCAATATCCCCAATTTTAGCCTAAAAGACCGAACCCGCTTGCTTGAAGAGGAACTTGCCATCGCGAACAACGGACTTTCCATCGATTCCGGCGGCGTTTTGATCGGCTATGCCACGGATATTCAGGGCGTTCGGTACCAATCCCCCAAAATTAAGCTCTGGCGCGAGGGTACACCCAAACCGTCCTACTGGTCCGACGTAGATGTGCCGGTTTGGGAGGACATTGACCCCGCATCCTCCCTGGCAAGCTCAAAGGGACGGGAATTCCGGTACTACATCACGGATCATCAGGAACCCGGGGACCCCCGTCTCGCCGCTCCCATGGAGGTGGGAGATTATCGGGTCCAGTTCCAGGTTACCGATACCAGCAAGGGCGAAGGGATCAGTTCGATTTTCCCGCCCTCCTACACCATCGACGGCATTGATTACGATTACCTGAAAATCCATGTGGTCCCCTCCTACGAAACACCCCACCTGGATGTAAGCTTTACCCCCAATAACACCTACCAGGGTGAAGCCTTTATCGTCGAAGCCAAGGCATCCCACTCCATGGGTATCGACGGGATAGATCTGCTGGTCAAAAAATCCGGCGAAACGACCCTCCACACCCTTGCATGGGAGGCAAATACCGAAAACCTGCAAGATCTGGATATTAACGGCACGGCCACCAAATCCCGCACCGTGGAAAGCTTTTTCATAATCCCCGGCGGCTACTATGTAAAAACCGATGGCGACACCTTCCTGTTTGACTCGGGAACCTACGAATTTTCGGTTCAGGCGGTCTCCAAGGCCGGGGCGCGGTTTAGCCATACCCAGACCATCTATATCGACAATACCCGCCCCACGGTACAAATAACCCGGATAGCCCCCGGTGTGTATGTGGACCCCTCCAACATCGACTATTACACCCTTAACCATGAGCAGGATCGCCCCTTCTTCACGGTGGATAACGCGCTCAATATCCAGGAAGCGTATATCGTAAACGGCAAGGTAAAAATCAATGTAGCCCCCTTCGACCAGAACGGCCTGGGAATATATGAAGTGGATGCCGCGGGCAGGGAAATACGGCGCCTCCGCTACCTCCTGGCCAGGGTGAATTACACCCCCGCGGAGCTCGCCGACCCCGGTCTTCAATCGGCTAAACTGGCGAGTATCCTGCCGCTGAGAAACGGCGTCCTGGACAGGGATGATATGTACGACGCCTTACCAAACGAGGAAGGTGTCTGGCGCCCCCATGGCGACAAGGGCGGCGAGTGGATGGCGGGGTTCATGGATAAGCTCCCGAAACCTCCCCTTACGGGCAGCATCGACATAAGTTCCCCCGCAGCGGACATGATAACCCTGGACACCAACCTGGCAGTCCCGGGAAATGAGGGGGAACTGTACCTGTTCATCACCGCCAAGGATAAGGCCAATAACCTGGCCGCCCTGCTCAAGGGCGCCGACACCATAGGCTACCACCTCCGGGTAAACCAGGGTTCGGATGAGCCCTATATCAAATTTACGGATCTCAAGAATGTTACTGCGGTGGGCGATCTGAAAAGGGGAAACAATGTCCTGGATTCGGACAATACCATCCGGGGAAGCCTGGAGGATGATGACGGCATTACCACCATGGGTTCACCAAACAGCGTACAATTTTTCCTCAGCCGTCTCCGCCCAGGGGCCGCTGCTTCGCCAATACCAAGCGACTGGGATGGTCCGCACCTGGTTCCTAATAACGACATGCTGCAAAACCAGACCGGCAAATCCCTCAATTTTGAATTTACCCGCACAGATTTGGGCATGGCCTTTAGCGAACCGAAACTTTTGGACGGCATTTACAAACTTGAAGTAACCCTTTCCGACGATCCGCTTTTGAAGGACGGCCTACCCGCTGCGACCACCCACGTTGTCCGCTGCTTTGCCTACGACGCCGCGACCCCCGCCATTGATATTATAACTCCGCAGAACTACGCCTTCATAGGAACAGACTTTACCATGGAAGTTGAGGTGTTCGATGCAAACGGCCCCCTGCACCTGGAAATCAGGCCGCCCAAGCTTGCGGATCTGCCCCCGGCAAATGCCACAGCTCAATTCTGGGATCTTAACTATATTGATTGGATTTCTACACAGCCCTCCAACATTTGGTTTACCCCCGGAACCGTGTACGGCGACTACGGCGCCCGCCGCCGGGCGGAAATACCCCAGGACATATATAACGATACCCAGCTCGTAGCATTACTGAACACGGTCAAGACGGATATAACAAATATAACGGGACCCACCCCCGTTGCTTCTGTTCCCGTTGTTACCAGTGTCTGGAAATTCAAAATCTCGGATCTTGACCAGGACCATCTTACGGTGGGCGTACGAGGCCTGGACCGCTTCCTCAAGGAAAGTGAAAAAACCCTCACCCTAAAGTTTGACCAGATACCCCCGGTTATTGAAAGTACCTATCCCCTGGATCCCACATCACCAGCGGGGACCAGAACTATTCTTACCGCAGATTGGATTACCGGAAACAGCAGCTTTGCGGGAACCGCCTGGGACCCCACCAAGCGGGAGCAAAATAAAGAAGCGAACAGCCCAACTGCGGGAGTACCCGCGGCGGACGGAGCGGTTCTTGATGTTGTGTACTGGAACTACCGTGTTGGGGATTCAGTAAAACCACCGGCGGATCTGGGCCAATGGGAACACGCAACCATATCCAACCGGGATGCTCCCCGAACACCCTGGAGCGTATATATTGAGGCAATCCCCCCCGACGGAGTAACACCGCCCCCCGAAGGCCGTTATACCCTCTACGTTGCGGCGATTGATCAGACCGGGAAGGCAAGCCTAGTCTCCAACGGCGCAGGAGTTGTCTCTCCGGTCAACCCCCCTTCAGCATACACGAACGACTACGCCCCTGGGGTCAACACAATTGCTATCAACTACGGGATAGACAAAACCCCGCCCACCGTAAGCGACCTTTTGACAGGCGCCCCTGCCGATACGGCAAGCGTTTCGGCCTATACCACCGAGCGGACCGCTGCCTTTGATATGAGCTGCGGTATCCATGATGATAACGGGCTCAAATCCCTGGTCATAACCCAGCGGAAAGGCAATGAACCGCCCATTACTATTCACAGTGCTGCGTACACCGGAAACGATGACTCATTGACGCTTACCGGCCTGCCCAGGAAAACCGCCGCCGACTCCTTTAGCCCCATGGAATGGGATAATCACGTCCCGGACGGTATCTATTACTATACAATTACGGTTACCGATGTGGCAAACCAGGAAACAACCATAACCCGTACCATAGATGTGGACACCACGGCGCCTGCAGTTAAGATTACCTCCCACCATGGCGCTCCCCTTCCGGGTGTGCCGGCGTACATCTTCTCGGATAAACTGTTCCTTGTGGGCGATGTGGCCGATGCCCACCCCGGGTCCGTTTACTTCTGGGACGGTCCCAGCGTATCATACCCCGGATCTCCGGGCGCCCTTACTATTCCTACCACCGCAGCGGCGGCGGCAAGTTCCGGATGGACAAAAGCCACGGGTTCTCCCACTACCTGGAATATTGATTACACCCTTCCTCCCGAAGCGCCGGAAGGGGATAGGCATATCTATATCATTGCCTTTGACACCCTGGGCCATCGGAATAATGGGATCACCTATACCGACGAGGATGCCAATGTATACCCGGTTCTTCCAACCGTGAGCTTTGATTTCCCCTACGCCCTGGACACCGCTCCGCCCCAGTTAACGGAAACCTATGTTGCAAACGAAGATCAAAAATTGGTATCCGCAAACTTCCTCCTCAGGGGATTGGTGGGGGATGCCAATGGGGTGCGTTCCATTACAGTTAGACAGACATTGCGGGGCGCCCTTCCCGGCGATAGCCACAACCTTAGCTATGATGTGTTTAATAGCTGGAACACATCGATTTCTCCCCAATCGTTGTTTCCCAACGGCGTATACCTAAAGGGACCGGGCACGGGGCAGTTCTCCGGATTGAACCTGCCCTGGAACACGGAGAATAAATTAAAAGTGGACGGTACGGTAGACTATCCGTTACCAACCCTGCCCTGGAAAAATACCGGAGCCCCGAACAATCCGGTTCTCGCCCATGACGAAACAAGCGGCGAATATGATTATACCATCACCGCTATCGATAAATTCGGCAGATCAACAACACTACTCCGCCATGTGCAGGTGGATGTGGAACCACCGGTAATAAGCTTCAGCCCTGCGCCCATAAATAAGCCGCAGAATAGCTGGTTTGATCTTACCTCCATCATCCAGGGCGCCGGTACCGATGACCTTACCGGCATAGCCTCGGTTTTCTATTGGTACGGCAGGGGAACCGTTTCCGGCGCAAGCTATACCCCGCCGCCTCCGCCGGCCTATGCTACCCTTGAGGATATTAATAATCCTCCCCTTACTAATCCGCCAAAATTCTGGGAGACCGCTTCGGGCAATGCCACCTGGAGTGTGCCCCTGGATATATCCGAAAGCAGCTTTGCGGAGGGATACTATACCCTGTACGTAATTGCGGTGGACGGCGCCGGTAATATAGGCGGCGCCCTCACCACCCACGCTCCCCTGGAATATAATTTCCGGGTGGATAAGGCAAACCCCACGATAGCTGAAACCAAGGTGGATCAATCAATAGATGTGGTGTACACCTCCGCTCCGGATAACCAGAGCCCCCTTAGGAAGGATTACTTTGATCTTAATTTGGATTTGTATGACAGCTATGGTTTAGACCACGTGGTTATTAAACAGACAAAGGACAATAATCCCGCGGATCCCCTGAGCAAAAGCTTTACCCTGCCCCTGTCCGGTACCTCGGTGTCACCGGTCCTCAGTTCCCTTCCCTGGAAAGCCCTGTATACCCAGGCGGATGCGGATCCCGTAACCCTCACGGCCCCCGATGGCGTGTACGACTATGAATTTACCCTATGGGATGGAACGTATTCCGATACTGACCCAACGAAGCGTAAGTCTGCAACGATTACCCGGAAGATCACCGTGGACAACACAAAGCCTACGGTTGCGCATATCAGCACGCCCGGCGAAATATATCAAACCATGAACGCCAGTATGGAAATTCGGGGAACCGCCGTGGACCCCGCTCCGGGAACAATACGGCGGGTACTCTATTGGACCGGAACTGCCACCGACACAAGCAGCGCAAGCGATGTGCCGGCCTATAACCCCGCCAGCCCATTGCCCTGGAAGGAAGTTGATTATAGTACCTCAGGCTGGAGCAAAGAGATTATTCTGGGATCCAACGAAGGGCAGCGTGTTGTAGCGATCATTGCGGAGGATAAGCATGGAAATGTTAGTGACCTAAAACTTTATAATGCCGCCACAAACACAAATAATGTCAGCGTCCGTTTCTTCTATAAGGATGACAGCGCGCCCAGCTTTGACGTAACCCTCCCGGATACGAAAAGCAGGGTCGACCGGAGTCCCCAATTCCCCATGGATGGGTATGTGCAGGACACCAATGCGGTGGACAAAATCGTGTTAGTCCAAAAGAAAATGAACGGCGCCGTGGCGGACCAAACCCTTGAATTTACCCTCAACCTAAACAGCGCAGCGCCGTACAAAAATCAAACCCAGTACTGGCGTTTTGCCGGCCTGCCCTATTCCGTCACCGGCGGCAGCCAGACCCCTATTTTCGGCAGTATCGGTACTTCAACCAGCGACCGCATAATTTTTACGGGCACACCCTATACGGGGAGCGGCAACTTCGACTATACCATCACCGCCTACGATGTTTCCGGCAGATCCGTATTTGAACAACGGTATGTCACCATAGATACCACGCCGCCCACGGCGGCCATATCGTCTTCCCCCACGAACCCACCGGCAGGTTCATGGTTCAGCCAGACCCAGTTTATCAAGGGAAGCGCCGCCGATACCGGATCGCCCCAGTCCGGGGTGGTAAATGTATACTACGCAATCACCGCACCGGGAGATTCCACACCGGCATTCAACAATTTTGCCGCCCCGGATTGGAAGCCCGCCAGAGCGCTGTCCGGATGGGCAAGCTGGGATATTACCCTGCAGGTTGACAATACCCTCGACAGTTTAGCCGAAGGGCAGTACAAGCTGCATGTCGTTGCGGTGGACGGCGCAGGAAACATAGGCAGCGCCAACGGCCTTAACACCGCAGTTAGCTACCTCTTCAATGTTGATAAGGCGGATCCAATAATCAGCGAAACTACCATCGGATCGGATGTCTTCAGGGATGATACTGTATTTACCCTGGGCGGCCCCTTCTCCGACTCATACGGTATCGACAGCATAAGGATAACCCAAACTTCAGTGATAAACGGGACAACGGTAACCAAGACCCTCAAAGACCATGCGGATGCGCCCACCTTCAACAGCTCCGCATACACCCAAACTACCACAGACTGGTCTTTGCTGGCCCTCCCCCGGAATCCCGGGCTGAGCGATACGATTATTAAAAACCCCGCAGCCTGGACCATAGCGGACGGGATCTACACCTATACTATCACCGCCAGGGATAGGGCGGGTAAGGAAACTACGGCGACCCGTATCATCACCATAGATAATTCTCCCCCGGCAATTACGGTAAGCAGCCCCGATGCGGTCGCTTCCGAAGGCTGGACCGGGGACGCCACCATAACGGTAACCGGAACCGCCACGGACGCAGCCCCCGGCCATGTGGCGGATGTCTACTATTGGTTAACAGACGCAAGTGTTCCGGTGGTTCCCCTGAACACCGTTCTTGACGCAGCCGGGAACTTTATCGGCGCAACTATCTGGAAGAAAGCTCAGCTCATATCGGGTACCAACAACTGGAGCACCGGCCCATATACCCTGCCCCTTGAGGGAGAGCAGCATCTGGCGGCCCATGCGCGGGACAGCGCGAATCACCTGAGCCCAGGGGTAACCAAAACCTTCTGGGTTGATCAGGCCGATCCCAGCCTTACGGTTACCGCAAAAACTACGGATACCGCCGCCCTCATTACGGGCCCCACGGCAAGGGCGTTTAAGCTCTCCGGCGACGCCTGGGATACCAACGGTATCAAGTCAGTACAGATAGTCCAGCGGAAAGCGGGGATAACCAATCCCCTCGAAGTAACCGTATTTACCACCACCAGCTTCGGCGGCGGCGATGGCAAGAGCGCAGGCGCCGCAAAAACCTGGGACATGGGCAGCGCAAACGCCCTACCCCGTCTCCAGAACAGCGCAGGTAGTACTACCCCATCCTTGGATGACGGCGCCTATACCTATTACATCACCCTAACCGATAATTCCGGGCGGATTACTAAGAAAGAGTTGGAAATCAACGTTGATACCACCAAGCCCCACACCGAGGCGGGCGCCGCCAGTGATATCACCGTTACGGTTCCTACCATTCCCACCGCAGGCGATGTAGGAAGCTGGATCCGCGGAGCCGCCGTATCTATCGAAGGAAAAGCTGCGGACAGTATGCCCACCGGATCTACCGGAACCATTACCCCATCGGGGATAGAAAAGGTAATCTACTGGGCCAGTATAAACGGCGCTTCGGAGCTAAGCGTAGGCGCCCTGGACCAACCCGGCAATAGCTGGAAAACTGCCGCCTACAATGCGGCCACCACCGAATGGTCCGCCACCCTCGTTCTGGCCAACTTTGGTCTTAGCGACGGGGTGAATAAACTTTGGGTACGCGCCTACGATAAGGCGGGAAACCTCAGCGAAGCCTATACCCGCACCTTTGGTGTGGATCAGGCAAACCCGGAGCTTATCGAAACCAGTGTTGACACCGCCGCTTCGCCCTTAGCCGAACTAGCCTATATCAAGACCGGGAGCTTTACCCTGAGCGGAAAGATCCTTGAAACCAATCTAGACAAGCTAGTCATAACCCAGCAGGTCCGTTTATCCAACGGAACCTTTGTGGACGCCCCAATAACCATAGCGGAAATTGAAAAAACCGTCATGCCAGGGGCGGGAATCGCAGGAAACCCCTATGTGTGGGCCCTTTCCACCCCAGCCAACCAGCTGCCAAGGGAATACGGAAACAGCAGCAATCCTAACGCGCCCCTTACCGACTTTACCAATGTTGACGCCACCTTTGTCTACGGGATCACCGCCTGGGACTTAATGGGCAACGCAAGCGCCGAAGTAAAGCGGCTGGTAACCATCGACAATTCAGGCCCCCTGGTTACCATTGGCCACCCGGAACAAAACGCCAGCTATCAGGGAACGTCCATACAAATTGACGGTACGGTCACGGACAATACCAGGGTTGATCAGGTCCGGTATATAATCGAAAACGCCGCTACCACCCTGGCAGCGCTGAAAGCACGGCCAGGCTATCCCGTAAGCGGTTGGACCGCCGTGGAGGCCAATAAACTGGTGGCCGGAACATGGTCGGCGTTCATCGACTTTGGGGCCCTCAGTATTACTGAAGGGGACCTGCGGCTTTGGGTAATCGCCACGGACGGCGCGAACTGGGGCGGTAGTAATGTAACCCCCGGCGATCCCGTAAGCGCAGCCTTTACCCTGGACCAGGCCAGACCGGAAATCGGCGCCATTACGTATACCGGTACCAGCACCGTAAGCAGGAACATCTACACCCAGGGCGGCTTCTCCTTTGAATTCGACGCCTGGGACAGCAATAAACTGCCGGACAGTAAACTCATCAACGCAGTAACCGTAACCCGCAGCGGCGTCACACTTCCCCTGAGCGCTGCCCAGGGCTTGACCATAACAGACGGCGGCGCCAGTCCGGATACGGTCCACGTAAAGGTGGACCAGAGCGGCAGCTATGCCCTCAGCGCGGGAACCTATACCTATGTGATAACCGTTACGGACAAGTCCGGCAAGACCAGCGTAAAAGAAACAACCGTCATCGTTGACACCACTCCCCCGGAGCTGAGTCTCAACAGTGTTACCCCCGTGGTGACAAAAACCAGCGGGGCGGTGACAACAGACTATGTAAACGGCCTGTTCTGGTTCAACGTATCATCCTCGGATGACAACGGCATATATCCCTATAACATAGCGGAGGGGGAAAACGGTTCACCCCAGGGCGGCGTTAAGTACTACTTTGTGCCAACGGGCACGGACAGTCACCCGCGGACAAATCCTTTTACGGATACCGCAGGCGGAACGGTTCTGAAACCCAATCCGTATGAGGGGGTCATTAATACTGCCTCCGTAACCAGTTCCACACCCTATACCCTCTGGATATATTCACGGGACCGGGCGGGACGGATCAGTTACATAAGCCGGGATCTTACGATAGACCAGACCACGGACACTCCGGTGGTAAACATTCCCGCCATGGAAGGGTACAATAATACTACCAATATCTTCAGCTTAAACCCGGGAACCACCGGGTACCCCCTGGTAGGCATAGTCAGCGATGACGACAATGTTAACGGTGCAAACCTCAAGGTATACCGCTCTGGGGCAGGCGCTTCGCCGGATCCGAATCTGGAAACAGGCTGGACCCTGCTTACCCCCGCCGACGGTCTTACGGAACTGACCCAGGTTACGGGGTCCGATAAACAATGGCGCTTTACCTATGTGGTTCCAACCTCGCTCCTGGACGGAACCTACAAACTCCGGGTCGTGGCTGAAGATAAGGATAAGCACTACCCCAACACAAACAACCAGCTTCCAAACCCCGGCGTGGGCGGCATGGGAACCATCACTACCCCCGCCACCGTATTGATACGGCCGGTCTACACCTTTAATGTGGACGCCGTAAAACCGGAGATAACGGTAAACACTGCTCCGGCGGCCGGTTATTTGGAGGAAACCTATAAAACATCCAAGCCCATACAGGGAACGGTAAAAGAAGCCACCCTCAAGGCGTTCCGTATCACCATAGACGGCAGCAGAATTGTCAATGCCTCCGATACGGGTGAACTCGTATTGAGTGGTACCGGTGAGACAAAGACCTGGACCCTGAACATGGCCTCCGCCGCGTTCAACGCCCTGAACGACGGGCCCCACAGCCTGCTCTGGACTGCGGAAGACGCCGTGGGTAACACAGAAACACTGGGGAGGACCTTCTACAAGGATTCTTCCGGCCCGGATATCATCGTAACATCCCTCAACGAAGACCAGATGTACATCATCGACAGTAGGGGTATAACCAATAACGTGCCCTTCTGGTTCAATCCCAAGACCGGGCTTCTCACCTCACCGCTCCCCCCGGACCCGAGCGCCGCGCTTAAAACGGTGGCGGATGTTATTACCGATGGCACACCAAAATTAGCGGGTACCTTCTTCGACGAGTATTCCACCGTATTCGAGCCCGGCGCCGCTAACCGAAAGTTCTGGTACCGCTTCGACTATGCCGGTTTCTCCACCGACGACACCCTCACCACGTGGCAGGAAGCCACGGGCGAAACCTTCCTTGCCGGATTTGCCGATTTGACGGGCGCCGAAAAATCCGTCCGCTGGCAGATCCCCCTCAGCAGCGCCGATCCTACTTCTCCAAGTTACGGCCTGTCCCAGGGCTATCACCATGTGGACATCAAAGTGCTGGACCGCTGGGGCAGCAACAACGGCATGAACTATCAGGCCCCCGGCGATCCCGCGCCCCTGGTTTACAATTTTGAGCGTATAGCCTTCCGCCTGGACAGCGATCCCCCGGAAATAAATCTTACGGCAAAGGACAGCTCAAACAAGGCCATAGCCGACGGCGACACCTTCGGGAATCTCGCTAATCCCACCGATGTGGTGTTTAATCTTCTGGCCAAGGTTACGGACGTTACCCTCAGCTCAGTTAAGGCCGACATCCGGGTGGGCAACACCATCCTTAAAAAGCTGGGCGCCACCCCAACAGATGGTACCTATACCACCAGCCTTGGAACCATAGGCACAGAAACCATAGCCGGTAACACCGTGAAGAACCTGAGTATCGGTGTGGCCTTTACCCAGGCGGATATGAACGCCCTTGTTGCCGCAGCGGGACCGGGTTCCAACATCTTTACTATCGTTATCACCGCCGTGGACGGCGCGCCCAGGGAACAGAAACTGGAAATCCGGTTTAAGACGGACAGCACACCCGCACGGATCACCACCAGCAACCTGGTTACTAACCGGAGCGCCGGTATTGCAAATTATCCCTCGGTCATAATCGACGCCCAGCCCGCTATCCAGGGAAATATTTCCGACGATTCCGGCATAGGCACGGCCAGGTACAAGATAGATCAGTACAACTACACCACCGGGGTCTACACAAATACGGTGTCCTGGACCTCCCTGTCCGCCTCGGACTTCACCAACAACTTTATTACCATGGAAGCCTTTACGATAAACCTGGGCGCCGGCCATCTCGGCCTGACCGATGGCAAGTACAGTATCTCCTTCGAGCTAAAGGACAAGGCGTCGCCGAGTCCGAACATAACCGAAAAGATCAACATCGTACCGTCTTCCTATCCGGGGGACGACATCGCCGATATAGAATTCTTTATTGACGGCGCTCCCCCTGCGCTGGAAACGGTGAATTTTAAATCACCCCCCTTCTACAGCGGTACGGAGCTGACCGAAAGCAGTATCGATTACATGGCAGTCTATATTAAGGCTTCGGACGCGAACACCATTACCCAAATCCGGGGAAGGCTAGAAACCGATACTGCGGGGACGTATCCCCTCATCGCGGCCCCCTACACCGATGCATCCATGCCCTCTGTCAACTACCGGCTCCTCATCCGGAAGGATAGCTGCGCTGAGGGTCTGCATAACCTTACGATAGAAGCGAAGGACGGCGCCGGCAGGACCACCGCCATCACCAAGGACTTCACCCTGGACAAATCGAATCCCATACTGGAGCTTATTGAACCCCAGTATCCAAACCCGGACAATCATACCATCCCGGCGGAGATTACCTCCCAGGCCACCATCAAGGGGATAACCGCGGATAACTCATCGGTAAGCAAACTGTACTACCTCTTCGGAAGAACCGAAGTCAGCGCCGGTACCCTTGCCCCTGCAAGTTTCCCCCCCAACACCACGGTCAGCGTGAACGGCAAAATCTGGCGGGAATTCAAAGCCGGTATTGACAAGGACGGTAACACCATTGCTGCGGCCAGTTACATCACCAATCCTGCGATAACCACTAACCTGGACAAAGCCCAGGGCACAGGCAGTTTATACAGCTGGAGCATCAAGCTTCCCAACTCCGTAGACCTTACCACGGATCTCGCAGCCGGTGTGGGACGATACGTTTCTCTCCGGAACGGCAGCACCTACCTTTGCGATCTGCCCATCAGATTTATGATAATCGATTCGGCGGGCAACATAGCGTATTACGATTATACGGTCATCGTGAATCCCAAGGGCGATGAACCCATGGTCACCTTCTCCCAGCCCAATCCCGCTCAAACGGCGGTTCAAAACGAAGTAGGCGGGGTAATCCAGGTAGTCGGCACCGCCAAGGACAACGACTGGATACACCGGGTGGTGTTCCGGGTTCTGAAGGGGGACGATTCCCCCGCCACACCCATATTCATTGACAACGGCTGGACACCGGACACGGAGACAAATACGGCGTATGCCGCCCTGGGGGACAACCGCGGCGGCTGGTTCCAGGCGCCCATACTCGGCGCGCCGGGTTCCAACGTCAGTTGGAGTTTTAACCTCAACAATAACGGCGGGCTCAATCCCGAAAGCGGCAGTAACGGCAGGCTGGTCACCATCCAGGCCCTGGCCTATGACACGTCTCCCTTTAACCATCTTGCGCCGAAGACCATGGGAGAAATCGCTGTCGTCAAGGTAACCTTTGTAAACGGCCTGCCCTTCGTGGTTAGCAACAGTACCATTATTACCCCGGACCCCAAAAACGGGAAACCCTTTGCGTACACCACCAACAATCAGAATATTGGCGGCACATTTACCATAACAACCAGGATCAGGGATGATAACGGCTTGAAGGAACTTACCTACCATGGCGAAAATACCACCGCGTGGTCTACCAATATTTTCTCGATAGTGCCGCCCGGCGGAGCGACAAACTACGCCAAACCGGTAACGGTAGTACCGGCCGCCAACCTTGTCTCCGGGACCTATTACCTCGTCCTGGAAGGTCCAAACCGGACGAACCTCCCCTTCAAGTATGACGGAACATCAGCTTCAATCCCCGCCGGCATGGTGTCCGCATCCCCGGCGCTCAACGAAACCGGCGACACCCCCTACAACGATACTGCGCATACCGCGGGCAAGAAGGGCTATATCGAGTATGAGCTCCGCCTCCGATTTGATTCCACCACCCTTATGAACAAGGACCAGCAGCTTTTCGTTAACCGGGCCGGACACTATGCGCTCTCGATCCTGGCCACGGATCATACGGACTTCAAGATGCCCCTGGAATTAACCCTCAATATCGACAACTTCTTCCCCCTGGGAACCTACACCGGCAACGGCGTGGCCGTAGGGGCCAGTTATCAACTCCAGGGCCTTGCCTGGGATACCGGCGCCGGGGTCACCGTCCAGGGCATAAAGAAGGTAGTGGCATGGTTCAGCCGGGGCGAACAGTTCATCCCCCTGAACGAGAAAGCCATGGGCAGCGGCGCCGCATTCAGGGCCGCCGGCGATCCAATCACCGTAGCAATGGGCCGCACCGATACTAACTCCGGCACGGCGCCCGCGCTTACGACCATCAACGGCGGAGGATCCACGATTAAATTCCCCGACCTGCGGTACACCAGAAAGTATGTGGATAACGATGGTGTTACACCGAATAGCTCCTACTATAATTTAAACTCCCCCTACATTTCCGGTGTAGAGATAGACGCAAACGAGCCGACACAGGACAACGATGAGGACGGATTCCTGGAAGGCATGGCCGATGCGGGAACGAATTACCAATGGTACGGCCGTATCGACACGACCAAGTTCTACGACGGCCTCTTAACGGTACACTACCTGGTATACGACAAAGCGGGGAACGCCAGCTACTACAGTAATACTATTTTCATAAGCAACAACCCGCCCAAGGTTACCAGCGTTGATATCGGTACCGATGTCCTCAACGTCGGGTTCACCACCGACCCCCGGGGCCACCGGACCATCAGCGCCAACTACGGGAACACCAACTTTACGGTGCGGAACAAGCAGGTGAGCTTTAAGATCAACATCTCCGGCGACGACGGGGCCAAACCCTTCCACTACCGCTTCGGCTATGTTACCAACCGTGTTTCAAAACCCGCAAGCGCCCTGGTTACCGGAAAAATCTACTCCATTGAAGCGGTGGGAACCGTAAATTGGACCGCCGTGGGAGCCCCGGAAGGCTACGGTGTGGGCACCACCTTTATGGCAACCGATCATACCAGCTTTGGCGCCGGCTCCGCTCTGGAGCTGACCATAAGCAGCCTCCAGGCCAATAACACCAATGCCCATGAGGTTACCTATAACTACACCAGTTCCGACTTCTCCGCCATAGCGGACACCACCATTCCGAACGATGCATGGTTCGTCCTCAGGGTGTACAACTCCCTGAAGATCCCCATGATACCCGATGACGGTTATATGGCGAACGGCGGGGATGGCCATCTCGGTCCCGATAACACCACCCCGGTATATTCCGTGGGTCCCTACGGGAACCCCGACCGCAGGTTCAACACCTGGGATCAGCCCTACGATGTGGTCCGTATCGGACTCAACGTGGCCAACACCGATACGGTTAAGCCGGAGGTTAAACTCTGGGACTTCAATCCCGGCGGAGAAGCCGCAGGCGCAGCCGGAGCGGCCCAGCCCCCCAGTTCAATAAACCTAACGCCGAATGCAGCCCTCAGCCCCAACCTGCTTAAGGGCGGCCTCTATAACCCCAAGAACCACAACAGAAACATTGAGCGTTCAGGCCATATCGAACCCCGGTTTGCCGCAACTCAGAATAGCTATTTTATTGAAGGCAATTACGGCAGCGCCACCTTTGCTAAGGACACCCTGAGCGGGGAAGTAATACTCCGCGGCTTTGCCTACGACGATCAGCGCCTGGGCACAGTATACCTATCGATCAACGGTGTGGAATTCCCCATCCTCCGGTCCGATGATACCACCGCATACAATGCGGCAAACCCCGGCAGCCGGGGCCTGTTAGTTCCCGTGAGCGGTCAGAACGCCTCGGTGTACAACCAGATCGACGTTGCGGGGCACATGGCCGAATGGGCCTATGTCTGGAACACCGCCGCCCTGCCCGCCGGTCTTGTAGCCGGGGACAACGTGAAGGTCCAGGTACGGGTCGAAGATAAACGGAGCTCCCCGAACAGCAGCGTTACCCGTCTGCATCCCAATACCGGTGAAGCCACCAACGGCTCTACCATACTTGCGGGTAGCAACGACGGCCGCTATCCCCTGGTCCTGCGGAATGCCGATGGCTGGCGTCTGGACCCGGCGGGCGACCGGGGTTACAACCGTATCGCCGTAACCCTGGCGCCCTACCTCAACTCCCTCCAGCGGGACGCCGGCAAGGGCTACAATTCCCTCCGGTCCCGCCAGGGCTGGTACAGCTTCAGCCGGGGTGAAACCATCGTTGCCCAGGGCTGGAACCTGAAGTTCCCCAGCGCGAACACCACCGTTACCTTAGATACCGCCACCGCCACGGTGGATGCAGCGGTGGGCGCTCAAACCACCACGGGTATTACCTTTACCGTACCCGCCACCGCCGTCAGCGGCAATGTCAAGCTCCTGGCCAACGGCGTACCCACGGTGAACGACCGGAACGACAACCGCAACCCCTGGAACCGGGAGGATTACAATCTTAGTGTGAGCGGCAACGATCTCTGGAAGGATGATCGGGCCGCCCATATCTGGCAGTCAGATGGAACCGTTGGCAGCGATTATACCCAGATCAACGGAAGTTCAATGCCCACAGACCCCGCCATGACCATGGCTCCCCTAACCGGAACACTCTGGGCAGCCTGGTCGAATACGTCTAACATGGCGGTCTACATGAATTCCAACACCAGCGCTTCCTATATAAATGTTTTAACAAACACCGGCGGCGGCGGCATGGAAAATGTTGATATTTATTATGCGGCGACCCAGCGCAGTTCCGGTACCAACAAGGATCGTCCTACCATGTTCTTCAGCAGTATCCGTAAGTATAACAACGAGTGGGGCGTCACCCGGTCAGGCGGTATTAAGGGCTATGATCCCGATGGTTCCTCCCCCTGGGAAAACTATTACAGCGCCAACGACAGCAAACAGTACAACGTGGAGCATACCTACCATAACCAGATAAACGATCAGTTTAAACAGCCGCGGGTGGTATACCGGGGTGACAACATGCATGTCACCTACTACGACTCCAAGGATAAGTCCATGAAGTACTGGTTCGGCAGATCCGGGTACCGGCCCTCCTCGGGCAATTACGAAAGTAATGCTGTTCCCGGCACCGTTAATGGTTTAACCGGCGTCAGAACCCGGCACTGGGTCAACCTTGACGGCGGCGATGACGCTGAGGATAAGGATGCTACCAGCGGTACCCCCGCCCCCTTAGACCGGGTCAGGGCCAGAACCGGCGGCGGCGCGGAGGGTACCAATACCTTCACCCGCACCAGCAAGACAAGCCTGTGGAGCGCCATCGATCTGCAAAAAGACGGCCAACCGGTTATCGCCTACTTTGATGATTATAACGCGCGGCTGCGCCTGGCCTATGCCGACACTGCGGTTAATCCCCAGGCCGGCCAATGGAAGGTGCAGTACGCCCTGCCGGACACGGACGACAACTATCACTTCTCCGGAGAATACGTCAGTATGCAGATCGACCAGACCAACAACGACGCGCACCTGGCCTTCTTCAAGTCCAATACCACCCAGTTGGTCTACATCAGATTGAAGTGGGATGGTGGAAAGTATGTCCCCTACGGCAAGAGCGTCATCGTCGATGAAGCGGGGGCCAACGGCAAGTGGGTGGATCTTACCCTGGACCGGACGAACCGGCCCTGGATATCCTACATAGACATTACCCGTGGCGGTAACTTCGACGGCGTTAAGATGGCCTACTACGATCCTTCGAAGCATGAGCTAGGCGAACATTCCTACGATATAAACGGCGTCGAAAAGACCGGCTGGGAAACCATGAACGTCCCGGCCCTCTACAAAGCCTCCGACAACCGTACCGGCATCGAAGTCTGGCCCCACCGGGACACCCCGACAACCAATACGGTAACCAAACCCTGGTCCGCAGCCGTAGGCTACGCAAACCCCGACTACTACTATATTGCCTACTATATAAAGCCGCGTTAATGCAGGATAAACCACGGACCACACGGACAAAGTCATTCATAGTCCCTGTGGTCCGTTTTGGTAGTTTTAGCTATCTATCCCGGCATCCCGAAGCTTCCGCCTAAGCTCCTCAATAACTTGGGCATTTTCCTCGAGTATCGGCTTGTATTTCGCCTCTGCCTCTTCCCGCCCGACTTCCTTCCCGGCCTCCCGGCTGGCGTACATCTCGGACCGATAATCCATCGCCGCCTTTTCTCGGAATAGCGCACGGGCCCATTGTTCTTCCGTCCGGCTTATCTTTTTTAACATCCGTTCTGCGTTCATAATCCCTTCCTCCCGGCAGAGGGCCTCTACCAGCCCAGCCATCCGTTTGTCGTTCCGGTACCTAAAGTATATACCCCACTTCTGGTCATCCGGCAAGTCTTCCAAGCGTATTTCCCCCGCAAAATACCCATCGGCTATCCGCTTCAGCTTGGGCAGTTCGTAGAAAATTACGTTTACCACTTCACTCAGTTCGTCATGTTCATCCTCTTCCCGCATGGTGTAGCGCCGGGGGACCTTATCACTTCCGGGAAAGAGAATAAAGTTGAGGAAGAATATTTGGTAGACCCTGGGAACTGATTTGTAGAACTTCCCCCGTTTGGCCTGGCTGGAAAGGAGGTAGGCGGCATAGACCACGGCCCGTACCTTGATGTCATCATTGGTCCGGTCAACCTGGATCTCGATATCCGCTTGCTCGCCGTCGTTAAAGACCAGGTGAATGTCCAGTCGTATGGTCTTCCCGGTGAGGTACTCCGGGAGGAGTTCGCTATTCCGGATGGATAGCGAAGTTACCGGACGGTGGATACAAGCGGACAGGAGGCAGCGGAGGGCTGTTTGGGAGTCTTCGTCATGGGCGGTAAACAGGGCCTTAAAGACGAAGTCCGAAAGCAGGTCCAGCGCCTTGCCCGTTCTGGCGTTTTTCCTAGCCTGACGGCGGAGGTCCGGATCGAAAAAAGAAAAGAGGAATGGTAGTTTCATAGAGTGCTCCTTTACGGCTTTTGGGCCGTACCGGATATAGGGAGCTCAGGTGAAAAATGCTTTACTGCGTAGAAAATATTTTGTAGATCAAATTTAGCTCAGAAAGGGTGGATAACCCCCCGTTTTTAACCCCATTTTGCCGATACTTTATACCATCATTTACGTATGAAAGTGTAAAACCTATGCTTTTATCGTGCTTTTTGGTTCCATTTACAAATTTTTGCCCTGGAGGACAAATATTTCATACAATATTGTAAAAGAATCTTTCATTTCTTTCCACTTTCGAATAAAATAGAAGTAATTAAAAATGAAAGTATCTTTGGGCATTAAATCAGTTTATTATTCTCAGCTTTTCGGAGGTGATTCTCTCACCGCCGAGCTTTTGTTTTTTATAGGGGTACATGATGATATCGTTTATTAAGAAAAGCGTGGTTGTGGCTTTAGCGGTTGGGATTCTGATTTCCTGCGATAATCCTATTCAAACCGGATTAGGCAACCGTGTAGACATTACCGGACCGGAAGTAACCGTTCTTGATCCCGAAGCAGGGGATTACCTCAACGGCCTGGTAAACTTTAATGTCTTTGCAGATGACGATATCAAGGTGGAAGGTGTCTTTGTATACGCCGCCATGGAAGGAAATTTCCAAAAGGAAAGCCCCCAATGGATAGGAATTAGCCCGCCGGAGAATGGAAAGATCTGGACTTGGCAGAAAAATACCACCAATGAGGAGGATGGTATCCTCCTGGCGCGGTTCCGGGCGGTGGATAATACCGGAAAAGCAAGCGAAACCGAGATTTTATCCTATACGATCAAGAATTTACCCCCCCGGATCGACCTCAATATCCCCAATTTCAGCCTCATAGACCGGACCCAGCTGCTTGAAGAGGAGCTTGCCGTCGCAAATAACGGGCTTTCCATTGATTCCGGCGGTGTTTTGATCGGGTATGCCACGGATATTCAGGGCGTTCGGTACCAATCCCCCAAAATTAAGTTCTGGCGCGAAGGTACGCCCAAGCCATCCTACTGGTCCGAGGTGGATGTGCCGGTTTGGGGGGACATTGACCCCGCATCCTCCCTGGCAAGTTCAAAGGGACGGGAATTCCGGTATTACATCACGGATCACCAGGAAATAGACGATTTGGACCCAAGCAAATATAAGGATCCCCGGCTCGCCAACCCCATGGAGGTGGGAGATTACCGGGTCCAGTTCCAGGTTACCGATACCAGCAAGGGCGAAGGGATCAGTACGATTTTCCCGCCCTCCTACAACATCGAAGGCATTGACTACGATTACCTGAAAGTCCATGTGGTCGCCTCCTACGAAACACCCCGCCTGGAAGTAAACTTTACCCCCAATAACACCTACCAGGGCGAAGCCTTTCTCGTCGAAGCCAAGGCATCCCACTCCATGGGCATCGGCGAGGTAGATCTACTGGTCAGAAAATCCGGCGAAACGACCCTCCACACCCTTGCATGGGAAGCAAATGCCGAAAACCTGCAGGATCTGGATATCAACGGTACGGCCACCAAATCCCGCACCGTGGAAAGCTTTTTCATAATCCCCGGCGGCTACTACATAAAAACCGATGGCGACACCTTCCTGTTTGACTCGGGAACCTACGAATTTACCGTTCAGGCCGTCTCCCGGGCCGGGGCGCGGTTCAGCCATACCCAAACCATCTACATCGACAACACCCGCCCCACGGTACAAATAACCCGGGTAGCCCCCGGCGTCTATGTGGACCCCGCCGAACCCAATACGTATACCAAAAAGTACTATGATCAGGATACTCCCTACTTCAATGTGGATAACGGTCTCAATATTAAGGAAGCGTATATCGTAAACGGCAGGGTGACCATTAACGTGGCCCCCTTCGACCAGAACGGCCTGGGAATCCACGAAGTGGATGCCGCGGGCAGGGAAATACGGCGCCTCCGCTACCTCCTGGCCAGGGTGAATTACGATGGCAACGATCTCGCCGACCCCTCCAGCCAATCGGCTAAACTGGCCAGTATCCTGCCGCTGAGAAACGGCGTCCTGGACAGGGATGTTATGTACGACCCCCAACTGGGGGTTGAACGTGCTTGGGTACCCTATGGCAATGGCGCGTGGATGGCGGGATTCATGGATAAGCTCCTGGACTCCCCCGATACGGGCAGCACCGGCATAAGTTCCCCGGGAGCGGACATGATAACCCTGAATACCAACCTGGCGGTCCCCGGAAATGAGGGTGAACTGTACCTATTTATCACCGCCAAGGATAAGGCCAATAACCTGGCCGCCCTGCTCAAGGGAACCGACACCATCGGCTACCACCTCCGGGTAAACCAGGGTTCGGATATGCCCTACGTTACCTTTACCGATATCAACGACACCGTAGACACACCGGCAAAACTGCAGGGCGCCTATGAGAATATCATGGAATCCTCGGTCCGTATCCGGGGAACCCTGGAGGACGATGACGGTATTCTGGTCAGCCCGGAATCTGTACAGTTCAGGATCCTCAAAGAGGGAGATCCGGAGACCAATGAAAAAATAATACCCTTCAACGCCGAGCTGTATAGCGGCCGGGAAGGTAAATCCCTTTCCTTTAACTTTAGCCGCCAGGATCTGGGGCAAGCCGGTATAACCGGCGACGCCGTCCTTCCCGACGGCGTGTACCGCTTAATGGTATATATAGCGGACGATGCCACCAAGAAGGACGGCGCCCCCGCATTGAGTAACGAGCCCCTAAAACAGGTTTGGTTTGCCCTTGACGCCGAATCCCCGGGGGTTGATATCATTGGCATCCAAAACAATGACTTTGTATCGGAAGAGTTGGACATGAAGGTTGATGTGTCCGATGCCAACGGCCCCCTGCAGTTGGAAGTCAGACCCCCCCAATTAATGTATGAGCCCACCGCGCTCCAATACTGGAATCTTGATTACCTCCGGTGGATTAGCAGCGGGGTCCCGTCCGCAATCTGGTTTAACACCCCCGTAATCGACCCCGCTCTGCACTATAACTTTGGCTCCTACGGCGCGGCCAAGCTTGCCGCCACAGGAAAGACTGAGGCGGATCTGATAAGCTATATTACCAGCTACGTGCTGCCGGGCGTACCCTCTATTGCGGCGCCGGTAACCACCACGGCCGATGGCAAAATAACCACGCAATATAATTTCCATGTAACGGGTATTGATAATAGTACGTCCACTCCTCACCTTACGGTGGGGCTGATCGCCCAGGATAGGTTCCTCAAGACAACCCCAAAAACCCTCGCGGTACAGCTGGATAAAGAAAAACCCCATATTGACATTACCAATTATTCCCCCAACATACGGTGGTTCCAGGGATTCGGTCAAATAAGCGGCAGAGTCTGGGATCCCTATAACTCCCTCGAAACGACCGAAGCGGCCGCCACGGGACATGTCCGCCAGATCTATTATAAGAAAATCGCCTGGACAACCCCCTCAGCCGAACCGCCCGCCCCGGGCCTTCCGGGCCTCAACAGCGAAGAAATCACAAGCGCCGGCTGGTTCCCGGCGACCATAGATTTCCCAAATGAAACCAAAGCGGGCTGGTCCGTTACGATTGGCGAAACCGGTGAGGCTGAAGGGATCTACACCCTGTACCTCTATGCAGTGGACCAGGCCGGCAACCGCGGCCCGGATTCTCCCCTGGCAAGCCAGCGATACGGTTTGGATATGGGAGATCCCACCATATCTATCACCGTGGGGAATGTCCACACCGGCGGTATTTCCACCGCAATCCCCGACCAATTTGATCCTCCCCCCTACCGGGATGACCGGTATGATCTTTCCGGGAACATTGCGGATACCTGGGGCTTGCATACATTCACCATAACCCAGAGCAAAGTGGGCGTGGCGGACAGTATAGATATCACCAGCCAGCTTACAGCACCGTTAAGTACCGGCGCCCTATCCCTCAACTGGGAGTTGCTTGCCCTGCCCAGAGACATGACCACCGGCGCGGTTATTCCCGATCTGTCTTCACACAACTATGACGGCACCTATACCTATACCTTCACCCTGATCGATATGGCCGGCCGCACACCAGCCCCCACCGCCATAAAGCAGATCGTGTACATAGACACCAGGCCGCCGGAGGTCACGGTGAGTGCACCCCACAGTGTTGACCTTGCAAACCCGGGTAACGGTACACGGGCCTTCTTCACGAGCGAGAATATAGACATTTCCGGCTCCGCTACCGACAAGTCCCCCGGTACGGTGACGAAAATTTACTATTATGACGCCCCTGACACCACGCCTGCCCCGCCTGCTACCTTTGACAATTGGACACAATACGGCGGTACCGACATCAATGCCTGGCGTATCAACACGGCTATTACGAACAACCCAGTTGAAGGGAACCGGCGTATATGGATTGTGGCTGTAGACCAACTGGGTCACCGGAACGCAAGCTTAGACTACACCAACAGCGCCACGGACATCGGGCCGGCCACGCTAAGCGAAACATACTTCCC
Organism: Treponema primitia ZAS-1; assembly: GCF_000297095.1. Classification (NCBI taxonomy): domain Bacteria; kingdom Pseudomonadati; phylum Spirochaetota; class Spirochaetia; order Treponematales; family Treponemataceae; genus Treponema; species Treponema primitia. Next base: position 28,077 of record NZ_AEEA01000092.1, read on the forward strand.
CTATTCCTATGATAAGGATGTGCCGTTGTTAACGGAAACTTCGATTGGAGCAGGCGGCAAGTGGGTGGGCAGCGAGTTCACCCTGGATGGAACCGTTGGCGATTCCAATGCCCTACGGTCCCTCAAAGTAACCCAGACCAAGGGCGGCACTACTTCCTATGACGTAACCATTGACCTGATTAACGACCCCGGAGCCGCCGCCAATTTGAAGGGTTTAGGCTACCCCGGCTATTCCGGGAGCTACCCTGACTTTGGCGCTTCACCTTTTAATTCCGGCGCCAACTGGAGTACCGGCCAAAAATGGAACAATGGCGGCACACCGTTGTTTAACCCCCTGGACAAACTGCCCCTGACCAGCAGCGGAGCCCATGTTGAGGATACGGATCCTAACAAGAGCGGCTCCTATCACTATGTCATAGTCGCCACCGACATAACCGGCAGAACAACCACGGTTGAACGGGATGTAATAGTGGATATTACCCCTCCCACCGTTACCATTGCCAATGCTCTTGCGCATCCGCTCTTAAAATGGTTCAAGGGAGTCGCCATCATAAACGGTTCCGTTTGGGATCCCCGTTCGGGCGCTGAAACTGAAGCAAGCGCTTCCGGCGTGGTCAATAAGCTCTACTATAAAATAACCTCCCCGGACGCCGGTGGGAGCTATCCGGCCGACGACACAGCCCTGGCCACCTGGTCTTCGGCTCCCATGGAATTCCCGAATACCGCCAAATCATCCTGGAGTATTTCTATCCCGGATACCGAACTGGAAGGGAAATACAGCCTATACCTTTTTGCGGTTGACCAGGCGGGAAACCGCAGTCCCATGGTGCATCAGGATTATGGGATTGATAAAACTTCCCCGGTCATAGAGATCAAGGTGGATACAGACAGTACCGGTAGTGCCGCCACGGTTAGTCCCATCGACCGTAAGGCTATTTTCAACCTTACCGGAACCATAACGGAAGCCACCTCCGGTCTGCAAACATTCACCATTACCCAGCGTAAGGACGGAGGAACGCCCATCTCCATCACCAGTGCGATAGCGTCCTTCACTCCCGGTGTTACCACACCGCCGGCTTTCAGCAGGGAGCTTGCATCCCTGCCCAGAAAACCCGATGGCTCGATTATTGACACTA
>NZ_AEEA01000093.1 GCF_000297095.1 Treponema primitia ZAS-1
GTTTAATCGGGAAAGTATCATTTCATAAGTATTAAAATCTATTTGACTCGATTCGTTCAAATAAATGCTTGAATATTCATTCCCCAAAATTTTTTCTGTCCGTTCTTTTGAGTCAAAACCTCCTATCCAGATTTTAGAACCGTTAGGAAAATCATAAAACCAGTCTGATTTATTTAAGAATGAATTGTAATTAAGCCCTTCAATTTCTGCTAACTTTGGGAAGGTCTGGAAACAGATACTTTGCTTACAATGGGAAAACCGAAAACGGCCTATTAGATGATCCGTACCCGGATATTTAAGCGCCCTCAAAATAACATAGCGGACTATTGCGGTTGTTTTCCCGGACCGTCCCCCACCCTCAGCCAGTACGGTTCTATTCTTTTTGAATAATCGGTATAACTCTTTTTGCTTTTCAGTTTTTTGAAACACTATAAAGCTGCCTCGTCGTCTGAATCTATCTTTTGAATTAAAATGCCGCCGTTCATACTTAAATCGGCCCGATCGGTCCAGTGGAATCGGTTTTTCATTTGAAAAATATACATGGTTGGTTGAACATTTCTTTTGCAGAGGGTCCCTTCCCGGCCCAGCTTTTCCCAAAATGCCTGAGACAAAGTTAGACCATCGTCAACCGCTTTTGAGAATTCAGGGTATTGTTTTTTCCAGTTGTAAAAAGTATCCCGTGAGATTTTGAGTTCACCGCAGACCTCAATAATTGATTGTCCCTCCCCAAACAGATCGGGTAGTTTATCGGCGATTGCTTTATTGTATTTTGTTGGTCTGCTCATATATTAAATATATACCCTCTAACACTAATAATAAACCCCAGGGGCCAGAGTAGACCCCCAGGGCTTTCCGGTCAGCCTAAAATACCGCCGTCCTTCAAAAATTCTTGGCGTTGCGTTGCGCTCATTAGATCAAACTCTTTCCGGGTTTTAATCTTTCCGGCGTGCTGCTTTTTGTTTAACTGCTGCGCTTCGATTGCCTTGCTATCAGAAGTACGAATAAATCCGCCGCCGTATTCCTTGAGAAACCTACGGTTCAGTAGAACGTCAATTGCCGAATTGCCAATAGTGGAATCTGTCTCCCCATTTTCTGACAATTTTTCAAGGATTGCCGCTTCCGTTAAAATTGAGTTAGGGCTATGTTCAAAATAATTCTGAACCCGTACAGTTGCAATTCCTAACCGATGTTCATTTGCCGATGTGTCTATCATACTATCACCTCCTGGTCTGATTCAGACATTGCTCGTAACTTGTTTTCCAATACCGGGCTTTCCCGGTACAGCTCGCATTGCTTAAAGGGATTCTCTTTCATC
>NZ_AEEA01000094.1 GCF_000297095.1 Treponema primitia ZAS-1
CCCTTGATGTGGGAACCTATATCTGGCAGGTAGAAGCGGTGAGCCTCGCGGAGGACCGGTATATTGAACAGCGGGGGACGATAACTCCAAACCGGCTGACCATCGACATCCCCCTGCCGTCTAATCCCCGGCGGGCCGATATGGGAACCCTCTATGGGCAATAAGCCGATTTTTCTCGCACTTTTACTGTTGACTATCCTAATCAGGTTTATTGCCGCCCAGGAAAAGGGGGAGGATAAAACCTATTCGTACGTTGTTTTGGAAAACGGTGGAGCTAAAATTCTCCAGCGCCTGTTTTGGACGGCAGAACCCTATGTACGCCAATATGAAATAATCATTGAACAGAAAAACGCTGGCGAATCTTACACAGAAATGCTGCGTGAATTCACAAAGGAAACATTTATTGATGTATCCCTTGGGCCGGGAAATTACCGGTATACCCTGCAGGTTTACGATCTCCTAAACCGGCCCCAGGGTACGGCCGAATGGGAATACTTTGAAATCATGTTGGCCCTGAAGCCCGGAATACAGGATTTTAGTCCCGCAGCTTTTTATTTAGACGAAGATACCAGTTGGAATATTATCATTACCGGATTGAATTTAGTACAAGGCGCCGAGGTACTGCTGCGGCAGACGGACCGGCACAAAGATATTGTACCCCAAACAACCGTGATAGACAGCGCCGGGCGGACCGTTCGGATCGGCTTTGCCATGTCCAGCCTGGTGACGGGAAATTTTACCCTCGCTATTAAAAACCCCGGCGGCCTCGACACGGAAGCGGGGAATTTCCGGGTGGCCTTTCGCAAGCCCGTGGACTTCAATGTATCCGCAGGATACGGACCGGTAATACCCCTGTACGGTAATTTTTTCTCCTTTTTTGAGCAGGATGTTTTTCCCCTGGGAGCGCATACCAGGTTGAGCCTGGTACCCTTTAAGCGGGTGTGGGGATATTTAGGGGTGGAGCTTGATCCGTTCTGGAATTATATGGAGGCCAAAAACCCAAGCGAAGGGTATAGTGTGAGTTCCCAGGTAACGGGAGTTGATGTCAAATTGCTGTACCAAAAATGGCTGCCCAACCGGACCATGGCTTTTAATCTGCGCCTTGGGACGGGGGTAACATCAATTTCGGATTTTCACTTCAGTTACTCAGGCGGAAATTCCCAATCCTTCACGGGCATATATTTTTCCGCCGGCGCCGAAGCTTCTTTCCAGTGGCTTATCCGCAAGCCCTTTTTTGTCGAAGCCGGTTTAGGTTTTAACCATATCTTTGCGATTAACGACCAAATCCAGCCAGGCTTTATCCGGCCTCTGATCAGCGCCGGCTGGCAGTTTTAGTTAGTCCCCGTTTTTAAAGGCATATCGTTTTCTTCCCGTCTGTGTTATACTTAAATCATGAATTATCTTGAACTTCCGGTGTACAGACATAAGGACCTCATCCTTTCCGCCCTGGCGGACAATCAGGTGGTGGTGGTGGAAAGCCCCACGGGTTCCGGCAAAACTACCCAAATGCCGGTAATACTCCACGATGCGGGGTATTCCAAAAACGGTATCATAGGGGTAACCCAACCCCGGCGTATCGCCGCCGTTTCGGTGAGCGAGTTTATCGCCCGGCAGCTGGGGACCAGTATCCCCGGGCTGGTGGGCTACAAAATGCGTTTTGAGGATAAAACCAATCCGAATACGGCAATAAAAATTATGACCGACGGCATCCTGCTCCAGGAGATGAAGCTGGATCCCTGGCTTTCCAAATACGGCAGCCTGGTGGTGGACGAAGCCCACGAGCGGAGTCTCAATATCGACTTCATCCTGGGGCTCCTCAAACGGGTCCTGGAATCCCGCCGGGATTTCAAGGTGATAGTTTCCTCCGCCACCATCAACGCCCAGATTTTTTCCGAATACTTCGGCGAATGTCCGGTGGTAAAGATCGACGCCATAACCTACCCGGTAACCCTGATCTACGATCCCCCTGCCGCAGGCGCTTTTGACGCCCCTGCCCTACCCGGCTCAGCCGCTTTGAGCAGCCCCGCTTCGGCGGATCGCGGTAAAGATGACAGGAGCGGGCGGGATGCCGCCAGAGGCCGGGATAACCGGGGCGGACGCGGCGGCAGAGGCGGTCGTGATAGCAGCAGAGACGGCAGGGGTAGTAATGCTCCCGGCCAAGTTGGCGGCCAGGCCGGCAGAAGGCCCGGCATTGCCCAGAACTCCTCCGAGGATGTGCTGCTGGATAAAATAGTATCCATCACCGAACGTTTTATTGGTGATAAACGCGACGGGGATATTCTGATATTCCTTTCGGGCGAAAAAATGATAAAGGAATGTATGAACCGCCTTTCCCTGAGCCCATCGGGAAAGTACCTCTACATGGTCCCCCTCTACGGCCGGCTTGGCAAGGATGAACAGGAGCGGGTCTTTGAGAAGGCCCCCAGGGGAAAAACCAAGGTGGTAATCGCCACCAACATTGCTGAAACATCGGTTACCATAGACGGCGTTACCGCGGTGATCGATTCGGGGCTTTCCAAACTGAATTACTACAACCCCAAGACCTTCACCTCAAGCCTTATCGAAGGGCCGGTGTCCAAGGCTTCGGGGAACCAGCGGAAGGGCCGGGCGGGACGTACCCGGGAAGGAACCTGCTACCGGCTCTACGCGCGCAAGGACTTTGAAAACCGCAGTCTCTTTACCACCGAAGAAATCTACCGCACCGACCTTTCCGAGGTGGTGCTCCGCATGGCCGATCTGGGAATCTCCGCCTTTGAGGAATTCGACTTTATTTCCCCCCCCAACCGGGAAGGACTTATCGCCGCCATCGACACCCTGTACCTTCTGGACGCCCTGGAAAGCGACCGCAGCCTTTCTAAGGTGGGAAAGATGATGACCGAATTCCCCCTGGCGCCCCGGCAGTCCCGGATCATCGTGGAGGCCATACTCAGGTATCCCGATGTTACCCAGGAAACCATCATCGCCGCAGCATTCCTGTCTACCCAAAGCCCCTACGTACTCCCCCCGGGTGAAGAGACGGATGCCCGTAAGGCCCACCACAGTTTCCGGGACCCGGACGGGGACTTTGTTTCCTACCTCAAACTCTATCGTGCCTACACCACGGCCCCGGACCGGAGAAAATTCTGCGAGAAAAGCTACCTGGACGAAAAGGCCATGGCGGAAATAGTAAATGTAAGCTCCCAGCTGGAACTGATAGTATCGGACCTGGGGGTCCCCATCCTTTCCGGCGGCAGTACCGAGGACTACCTCTGTTCCGTAGCCCGGGGGATGATACAGTTTGTCTGCGTCCGGGACGGCCGGGAATTGTACCGCAGCCTTACTGCGGACCGTATCCTTATCCATCCCGGTTCGGTGATGTTCCGCCTCAACCCCCAGTACATTGTGGCGGGGGAAATAGTCAGAACCTCCCGCATGTACGCCATGTCGGTCTCCCCGCTTTCAAAAAACGCCCTGGAAAAGATCAGTGCGGAACTCTACGAAGCCCTGGGGGGAAAAAGCGCCGGGCCGGGGAACAAATCCGATTTCCCCCGGGAAAAACTCAAGGCCCGGGACTTTACCAACAATATCAAAATCGGCGCCGAGGTTTTTGAGATTGAAACTATTAAGGGTAAAAAAACGGCGCGCCTAAGCTGGGAACAGCTTTCCAAAGTCAAAGACGATATTGGTGAAGCATCGAAATACAAGGGCCTTCGGGGTGAAATCATCCTGGAGGGCAGGTATACCCTTCTGGGGGGCGAAAAACTCGCGCTGATCCTCTCCCTGGTCCCTTCCCTGGACATAGAGGGCGCCCTGACCCGAAAATGGCCCCGTAAAGCGCAGTTTAATTCCGCCGAAGGTCTTCCCGCCCTGTTGGAAGAGCTGCCCCTCATTCTTGCCCCGGCAATTTGGCGGCCGGGGAAAAAAGATCTGGGTTTTCTCTGCCTTCTTACCGATAATAAGGGGCACTACTGGTTTACCTGTTCCCGGGGATTCCACACCAGCCTCAACGAAAGCCTGGCCAGCGTGGAAACCCTAATTGACGAGTTAGGCGCCGAGGTGGATATCGAAATTAAACACCGGGTTAACCAGATTTTCAGACGGCTTTCGGACTACCTATAAGGATCGTTATGCAGGAAGCCCCCCCCTATCACCGGTTCAAAGATTTTCTCGCCCCCGGCGCGGACCGCTACAAAATACTGGGGGATCTCCTGGAGGAATTGGGCTTTGGGTATTCATCCATAGTTTTAGGCCGGAGCGAGCACCGGCTCCGGCACTTCTTTGTGCTCCCCCACCGGGGTCAGGGTTTTCTTCCCGGAGAATATCCAACGATAGTATTAGTGGCCCATTACGACCGGGTAGCAGGCAGCCCCGGAGCTAACGATAACAGCGCTGCGGTGTTCATGCTCCTGGAAGCGGCCCTCAGGATGCGGGATGATAAACTGCGGAACTGGCTGATCATCTTTACCGATAAGGAGGAGCTTGGCCCCGGTGAAGGCATACGGGATCAGGGCTCCTACGGTTTAGCCAAGGGCCTGCGGGAAACCGCCCTTAAGGATTGCCGGTACTACATCTTCGACGCCTGCGGATCCGGGGATACGCTGATCATCTCCACCATGGCGGATCATCTGATAAAAAACGAAAATGGCCCGGGGGCGGACCATACCCGGCGGGTCGTCAAAGCCCTGCGGGACGGCGCCCTAAAAACCGCCCGGAACCTCATGATGGACCGGGTACTGCTGGTCCCCACCCCCTTCTCGGACGACGCAGGTTTCCTGCGGGCGGGCCTGGCAGCCCAAACCATCACGGTACTCCCCTCCCGGGAAGCCGCCGGTTTAGCGTCCCTTTTACGGAATAAGCCGGAATTCATCAACGCCCTGATCAGCCGGGATGCGTTACTTGCAACAAAGTTCCCGGCGCCCGAAACCTGGCGCAGTCTCAACGGCCCCGCCGACACCCCCCACCGGCTCACCCCAAAAAACTATGGCCGGGTAGTTAAATTCGCCTGTGAACTCTGCCGAACCTAGATGGCATTTTCATCATATATTTTTATTTTTCATAATGAAATCTAAATGAAATATATACTATTTGTTTTTCTTCCGCTGCATATACAATTCTATGTTCTTCATCTATTCTTCGAGACCAATAACCTTGTAAATTTGCCTTTAATGGTTCTGGTTTTCCAATTCCGTTATATGGATTCCTATCTATATCTTTTATCAAGGAATTTATTCTTTTTAATTGTTTCTTATCATTTTCTATCCAATATTGATAATCCTTCCATGCCTCGTCAGTAAAATTTTTATTCATAGTCCTGCAATTCTCTTGATTTTATTTTACCGGCTTTATGTTGAGCAATTGATTTTTTCAAATGTTCTGCGTTTGTCGTATTGGATAACAAATAATTTGTCTCCAATAAACTATTATATTCATTCACCGAAAGTAAAACCACATTTTCGTTATTTTTGCGGGTAATTATCAATGGATCGTGATCTTGAAATACTTTATCCATATAAGTCTTTAAATTTTGCCGTAAATCGGTGTATGTAATTGCATCCATATTAAAACCTCTAAGTACAAGATATTGTACTTAGAGGTTTTTGTCAATAGATTTATGGGACTATCTTTTTTGTACCAAACCAGAGCACTAACTCTTTACCCACAGTGTTGTTATTTCCCCAACGTACATTCGGTGATAATCCTTGTCGGGGTAGATCGTATCGCGGAGATCCTTGTCCAGAAACTTTGCGGGATCAAAATCATGGTCGTAAAGTCTGCGGCAGCTGATAACATCAGTAGCTTCCTTAAAACCGATAGTACCGTCTTTGAAAACGATGGGGGTAAGCCCCGTCTCAGCCGCCTTGTCAATGTCCCGGCCGGACTTGGCCCCGGCGATTCCCAAGGCTTTTTTCCAGGATTTGTCAAAAAAAGCAACGGTGTACAGCGGATTGGCGTTAACAAATTCAAAGGTATAACGCTGGGGCCGGATAAAAATAAAAGACACGTCCTTTCCCCAGAGCACTCCCAGGCCACCCCAGGAGGCGGTCATGGTGTTCCAGTTACTCGTATCGATATTCACATTTCCGGCGGTGATAAGGGTCCATCCATCACCAATCCGCGCCGCCGGCGACCCGGAAAATTCCCGTATGTTTTTTTCTACCCAGGAGCCGTCCGCAGGAATAACAGCCTTCTGCTTCATTACTTAACTCCCAAGATTTCACTGTACGCGTCCAGAGCGGCGTCCCCGGAATTGCCCGAAAGGACCTTCTTGGTAAGTATCTTCCCGAGCTGAACCCCTTCCTGATCGAAACTGTTGAGGTTCCATACAAAACCTTGGAACATAACCTTGTTTTCAAAGTGGGCCAGGAGGGCGCCTAAGGCTTTCGGATCCAGCCGCTTCCCGTAGATAAGGCTTGAGGGACGGCCTCCAAGGAATTCCTTGTTACCATTACTGTCGGCCTTACCCTTGGCAAAGGCCACGATCTGGGCCGCCAGGTTTGCCTTGAGCTTGGTCTGGCTGACCGATCCGTCCACGCTTACGTCGTCATTCCGCTGGCTGTCGGTAAAACCCACAAACTGGAGGGGCACAATATCCGTACCCTGGTGGAGGAGCTGGAAAAAGGAGTGCTGGCCGTTGGTTCCGGGTTCGCCGAAGACCACGGGGCCCGTGGAATAGTGCACCGGGGAACCGTCCCGGTTGACCCGCTTGCCGTTGGATTCCATATCAAGCTGTTGAAGGTGGGCGGGGAAACGGGACAGGCCCTGACTATAGGGCAGAATCGCGGTGTAGGGATACCCCAGGAAGTTCCGCTCCCAAACACCGATAAGGGCATCCAGCAGGGCGGCGTTTTTTAAAATATTCGGCTCCAGGGCCAGGGTATCCGCCTCGTGGGCCCCGGCGAGCAGTTCCTTAAACACCCCAGGACCAAAGGCCAGGGAGAGGATCACCCCCCCTACCCCGGATGTGGCGGAATAACGGCCGCCGATAAAATCATCGATATAGAACGAATCCAGGTAGGCAGGGTTCCGCGCCAGGGGGCTGGTCTCGCTGGTTACCGCCACGATGTGCTTACTGGGATCGAGCCCCGCCTTTTGCAGCTTATCCTTAATAAAAAGCTCGTTGGACAGGGTTTCCTGGGTGGTTCCGCTCTTGGAAACCAGCACAAAAATTGTTTCATCCAGGGGCGCCAAAGAAGCGACCTGGGAAGCGTCGTCGGGATCCACATTGGAAATAAACCGCGCCTTGAGGAAGCTCTTCCCTTCTTTTGCGGCCCAGTTTTCCAGGGCAAGGTACAAAGCCCGGGGTCCTAAATCGGAACCCCCTATGCCAATCTGAACCACGGAGCTAAAGTTTTTTCCCGTGGCGCCCTTAATTTTGCCCGCCTGAACCAGTTCGGCAAAGGTAGAGAACCGTTCCAGTTCCTGGGCGTAAAATTTGCCCAGGTCCTTGCCATCGGCGATAACCGCCTTACCCGTAACGGCAAGACCGCCCTGCCCCCGGAGGAGATGGTGCAGCACCTTCCGGTTCTCCCCGGTATTGATGATCTCCCCGTCCAGGAGCGCCTTGTACTTGCCGATAAGATCCTGCTCATCCGCCAGGGCCTGGAGAGCATCCAGTTCGGCCTTCTCCACCCCCTTGGCTGCCCAGGAATAGCTAAGCCCGCCCCCCGCAGAAACCTTGCTTGTTTTAACCCGCTCCGCACTCAGCAGAGCATTAAAATCCTTCCCTTTGTTGGGCAGGGCCGATAATTTCTTAAACGCCTCAGTTTTGTCAAAATCAACATACTTCATTTTTCTCTCCTTTAGTCTTCCAGTTCGGGAATACTTTCCTTCATGCGGTTCATAAAATCTTCTCCGCTTATCCCCTCACGGAGGCAGACAAAAACCGTATTGTCACGGCCGGAAATGGTTCCCAGCACATCGTCCAGTCCCAGGTTATCCACCGCCAGGGCAACCGCATCGGAATGCCCCGAATAGGTTTTAATTACCACTATGTTACCGGACCATTCAATAGAAATATAGCCCCGCAGGAAGTCGTGCACATAGGTCCGCTCGGTTTCCTGCCGCTCGTCATCACCGGGCAGGGAATACACATAGCCGTTATGGCCATCGGATATTTTTCCAACCTTGAGGAGCTTTAAATCCCGGGACAGGGTCGCCTGGGTAACAATAAATCCTTCTTTTTGTAAATATCCCAGCAGGGTCTCCTGGGATTCAATTCGGTATGTTTTTATCAGTTTTCGGACCGTTTTTAACCGGGACAACCGCTCTTTCACTCATATCTCCAGCAAGAATAATTATACCTAATCCTTGCATAAACATACAATGACAAACCGGAATTTGCAAGCAATTTCGGAGAAAAACGGTGCGGGAATTACTAGATAGCCGCTCCCAGGGAGCCAACTTTACCCTGTTCCAGCGCCAGAAGGTAATCCCCCCACTTGCTCGCCCATTCCCGCAGTTCCGTTACCCCAAGAGGTTTCGGCGTTTTCGATTCCGTATGCGCCGCTATTTTGGCGGCCAGGGAACGGTACACTCCGGCTTGGGCCGAATCCGGCGCCGCTTCGATGGTGGTCTTACCCTGGAGCTCGCTTTGGGTAACCGTGATCGACCGGGGCACATATTCCACCACCTGGGTCTGGGTCTGTTCTACAAAGTCATCTATAATATCTTTAGAATAGGGTGTTCCCATGGAATTAGCAATAACCCCCCCCAGGAGGGCGCCGCCGGCATTGGAGTACTTCTGTATTCCCTTGAACAGGTTATTCGCCGCATAGATTGCCATAAAATCCGAAGACGAAACGGTGAACACATGCTCGGCAATTCCTTCCCGGATAGGGACTGCAAAGCCACCGCACACCACGTCCCCCAGGACATCGTAGATGACCACATCCAGGTCCAGATCCTCAAAAACCCGCTGCTGCTTGAAGAGTTCCACCGCGGTGATAATACCCCGGCCTGCACAGCCAACCCCTGGGGCAGGCCCGCCGGCTTCCACACAATAAATCCCGTTAAAGCCCTCAAAAATAACCTCATGGGCCTTTACCACCGATTTTTCCCGTAAAGTATCAAGGACCGTGGGGATATATTTCCCATCCCTGAGGGTATTGGTGGAATCGCTCTTTGGGTCGCAGCCGAACTGCATAACCTTCAACCCCATGACAGAAAGGGCGGCGCTTAAATTAGAGGTTGTGGTAGACTTCCCTATTCCACCCTTTCCATAGATTGCTATCTGCTTGATTTTCTTTGCCAAAACAAAATTCCCCCTTTTCCATAAAATTTTACACATAACCAAAATATGTATTAATCATATATATTTAGTAGGCATTGTCAATACCCCGATTTACTTCAACAGCAATTTCGAATTCGTATCAAGAACTTAAATAGCGTACCGATACATAAAGGAAAGGGATACATGGATAATCCAAGCGCTGCTATCGGCAGCCCAAATGACGGAAAGGTAAACATCCGATTCTCAGAGGATGATATTGAAGCCTGGGCCGATTTTATACCCCCTAGAGGCAATGGCCTCCCGATAAGTAACGATTACATCCTCAAGCTGCTTGCGAAGTTCAATATTACATACGGACTCCACTGGGATACCCTCAAGGAGACCGCCCTCCAGTGCAATCTCGAGCAGAAACCCATAACGAATATACTCATCGCCATGGGAAACCCGCCGGTAAAGGAAGTTACCGAATATTTTAAAAAAAACCCCCATTTAACCGAGCAAAAAAAGCCGCTTCCCGACAAGAGCAGGAACGATCAGATCGATTACCGTACCCATTCCCCCTTTATTATTGTAAACAAGGATCAGGTCTTGGCGGTGAAGATGCCCCGCATACAAGGACGGGAAGGGAAAAACGTCCACGGTGTGGTAATGCCCTTTGGGATGAACTATCTCGAAGGGGTTACCGGGGGCGCCAATACCAGGGTTACGGAAAAATACATTCTTTCAGAGATCAACGGACAGCTGGTAGAGGCGGATAAGGTCCTAAGCGTCCAGAAAGACCTGGTGATCAAGGGTTCCGTGGGTTATTCCACGGGGAATATTATTTTTCCCGGGGATGTGCTTATAAACGGCGCCGTTTCCGATGGATTTAAGATATATTCCGGAGGATCGGTCACCATAAAGCAGACCTTTGATGTAACCGAGGTTATCACCAAGGGGGATCTGAACGTAGCCGGCGGCATCGTAGGCCGGGGCCGCGCCTTTCTGAAGGTCGGAGGCTTCCTCCGGACGAAATTTATCCAAAACTGCAATGCGGCCTGCAGAAAAATAATAAGCGTCGATACGGAGATCTCCAATTCCAGTGTCTTTACCATGGAAACCCTGGATATGGGGGAAAAGGGAAAGATACTGGGGGGCGAAGTGTACGCTATCCACGGGATCAAAGCCGGGGGAATCGGGAAAGACGCGGGAAGGGCCACCCACATCCACTGCGGGGTTGATTTTACCCTCCAGAAGGACAAGGAAAAGCATAATAATACCCTGAGGATACTGGCGGAAAAGCTGGCAAAACTCCGGGAGTTCATGGCAACCCCAAACCCGGACACGGAAAAACAGGCCAAAGTGGAAGAAGCCCTGCACCTGCTTGAGGAAGAGCAGAAAAAAACCACCGCAGAGATAGGGGATCTCATGGGGCGTATCAACACCGATGTGAACGCCACGGTGGAAGTAATCGGGGAAATCGCCCCGGGAACCCTCATCGAAATTTGTGAAATTGCCCTCTTTGTGGCGGAACCCTTGAAGCACGTCAGGATCAGGCTGGATAAGCCCGGGGGAAAGGTAATCAGCGAACCCCTCTGATGTATTGGAAAAAATTCAATTTGTTGTTATCCTGATGCTTGGGGGTACTATGTACAGTGTTGGAATAGCCTATCTGCTCTGGCTTGTTTCCGGTTTCGGCGCCCTGGGCTTCCACCGTTTTTATCTGGGGAAGGTTCCCACGGGTTTCCTCTGGATGTGTACCGGCGGGCTCGGTATGGTAGGCTCGATCTACGATTTTTTTACCCTCCCCGGTCAGGTGCGGGAGGCAAATATCCGCAACGCCCTTTTTAGGAGCAGTTCCGGCAGGCCGGTAAACAACGGACCAACCTGGCGCAACGTTAGTGACGGCGAAGCCCGGATAGTCCGGGACAAAGATCCTAAGGAGACGGTGGAGCGGACCATCCTGCGGATAGCAAAACAAAACAAGGGTATCCTTACTGCCAGCGAGCTTGCCCTGGAGGCGAACATCCCCATGGATCAAGCGAAGAGGGTTCTGGACACCCTGGTAAGCAAGGGCTTTGCTGAGCTGCGTGTCCGCAGGACGGGGACACTTGTTTATACTATCCCGGAGATGATGGATGACGATTCGCCGTTAGAAGATTTTTAGTTATTTTCCTTCGGGAAACTCCGTTGCAAGTTGCGCGGGAAACTCCGTTGCAAGTTGCGCGGACTTCAAAAACTGCTTCATCAAATCCTTGCTCTCCCCATCAATGAACATGGCCATAATCGTCCGTAAAAGCGGATATTTACGTACCACCTTACTGGAAGCAAAATAACGAACATAGAATCGATCTTCCCCGTCTCCGGACCGGGGAATCCTTTTTAAATGCCACTGTCCATAAACATCCTTTACATTGCCGTCATCGGAGACATGGCTAAAATTAAGGATAAATTCGTCAGCGGTATTGAGCAATTCGTTTACCACTACCCGGTATTTGGTGATAAAGGAAATACCGAGAAACTCCGCCCCCACTACCATATCGAGATAAACAGTATCGTTTTTACGGATCACCACGGTGCTTTGATTTCTCTTGAATATCCGGGGGTAGTTATCAAAATCCAGAATCGCCATTCGCAGATTTTCCATGGGAACATCCGTAACGATGTGAACATCGATATACATTTCTACCCACCGGATCTTATCGTCTCCCCTTTCCTGGGATACTTCGGTTTTAATGATACCGGGCTTGTTGAATATGTTTTTTAATATCTCCGGGCCGGGCAGTTCAATATCCGTTCCCTGAGCGTATACACGGGAAAGGCCGAAAATGAACAGGATCAAAAGTAACTTTTTTGTTTTCATCTACTCCCTCAGTATAACCTCAGTCCTGCCGAACCCCCCAAGCTCCGGGCGGGAGAAATAGTAATCCCCCACCGCAGGCTGCTTTTTAAGGAAATCGTGGACACCCCGCTGCAATATACCATCCCCCTTACCGTGGACCACCGAAAATTCGTGGAGCCCCCCCAACACCGCTGCGTCCAGCTGCCGTTCCAGGGCGGACAGGGCTTCCTCCAAACGCATACCCAGAAGGGATAGCTCTAACTTGGCCTGGGGCGTCTCGGCATAATCAACCGGGGCTATGGAGGGCTTCTTCGGCTCGGCGGAGGGGGGAAGCGGGATAAGGTCGGCTTCGTTAAAAGTCATTTTTAGGGAGCCTATCTCCACTATCCAGGCCCCCTTCTTCGCAGACCGGAGCACGGTTCCCCGGCGGCGCTGTTCCCCGGCTAATACATCAGTTCCCGGCATAATAGTAATACTGTCGGCCGGGCTTATCCGGAGAGGGAGCTCAAGGTTCAGGCCCGGCGAGATGTTCCGGGCTTTTCGGGCTTTCCGTCCGCCGGCAGTACCGCCTGAGGTATCATTCCCGTAGAGGGTCTCAAGGCGGCGGCGTTCATCGGTAATGGCCGTCTCTTCCGCTTCAAGGGCGGCGTCTTCGGCGTTCACCGTCTCCTCCAGGGTGCGGAGGAAGTCCTTCACCTTGAGTGTTTTTTCCCGGGATAGCTCACCCTCCTTCACTTCCCGAACCAGGTTTTCCAGGGTCTTCCGGCTTTCATGTAAAAGCTCCCGGAATTTTCCCATGCCCCCGGACTTCATTTCCAGTTCCTTTTGCCGCAGCCGGAGTTCCTTCAAATCCGCCGCCCGGCGCGCCTCCCGGAGCCGGGTTTCCTCCTGCCGTCGCCCTTCGTCGGCGGCGGCCAGTTCGCGGTGCTTTTCCTTGAGCCCCGAAATAAGGGCGGAAACATCCGCACGCTCCTCCGCCAGGTAACTCCGGGCGCCTTCAACCATGGGCGCAGGCAGGCCGTTCCGGGCGGCAATGTCCACCGCCCGGCTTTCACCGGGAACGCCCATGACGATGCGGTAGGTGGGGGACAGGGTCCGGCTGTCGAAGTCCACCGATGCGTTCTCCACCGCTTCCCGGGTGTAGCCGTAGTTTTTCAAAATACCGTGATGGGTAGTGGCCAGGAGCCGGACCTTCTTTTCGATAAGGTAATCCAGGATAGCCATGGCGATGGCGCTCCCCTCCTCGGGGTCGGTGCCGGAGCCAAGTTCATCCAGCAGTACCAGTGAGCGCTCGCCGACGGATCCGCTTATGGCGGCGATATTGGTCATGTGGGCGGAGAAGGTGGACAGGGACTGGCTCAGGGACTGCTCATCCCCGATATCGGCGTATACGCCGTCAAAGATCGGCAGGGCGGTTCCTTCAGCGGCGGGCAGGGCGAGGCCGCACTGGTTCATCAGCACGAAGAGGCCCACGGTTTTTAACGTTACTGTTTTGCCTCCGGTATTCGGCCCGGTGATAATTACGGTGCGGATACTTCCGTCCATGGCGAAGTCTATGGGTACCGCAGCGGAACCCAGCAGGGGATGCCGGGCCTGGCACAGGGCCAACACACCGGCAGTCTCGCCGGCCCCCGCTCCGCCATCCCCGTCAATGGCGAATACCCCCCGGGTTTCCTTGGCGTACCGGGCCCTGGCGCGTATGGTTTCCAGTTCCAGTATGCCCGGGTAAAACAGATCCAGGGCGTCACGGCTCGCAGCAATTTTGGCGGTCATCTCCCGGAGGACCCGGCGTATCTCCGCATCCAGACGGCGCTGTTCAATGAGAAGTTCGTTGTTCTTTTCCACCACATCCTCGGGCTCCACAAAGACGGTCTGGCCGGTGGCGGAAACCTCGTGCACTATACCCCGTATACGTCCCCGGTAATTTGCCTTTACCGCCAGAACCATACGGCCGTCCCGTTGGGAGGGCAGGCCGGATTGAAGCATACGCCGGGTTTCCTCATTCCCCGTATACCGGGAACCCGCGTTTTCCAGGTCCCGGGTAAGGGAATTGATACGCCGTTTAATATCCCGAAACTCCGGTAAATCCCGGAGCTTCCCGTCTCTATCCAATACCCGAAACACCTCAAGTGAAATGGCGGAACAATCGGGAATAGCCATTATTAGATCCGGTAAGGAAATTGTATGATTATTTATACTGAATAAAGTAGATTCGCTGGATTTATTCACATCAGGCGTATTGTTTTGGCTTTGCTTTGTATTATATTTCATACTACCTAAAGTGTTTCCGGGCTTTTTTTTGTCTTCCGCGTGGGAAACTTCGCTGCAAGCAGCGCCTTCCCCTCCCCCATTTATCAGCCAGCGCTTTAGGCCCTCGCCCCGCTCGACAAAGAGCCCCAGGGCATAGGCTTCTTCCAGCTCAATAGCGGCGCCCTCTACCTTAAGCTTAGGGAGAATGACGCCTATGCTGGGAATAGAGCCCCGGGGTTCCCCATCACCGGAATTGAGACGATCCAGCGCAGCCTGCACCTGGGCCTTGAGACCCGCCGCTTCCAGGGGATCCGTCAGAGGATGGGTTTCGCAAATCAGGGCGGCGGCTTCCTCGCTCAACGAACAAGCGGCGACCCGGGAAAGGACGGAGGAAAATTCTAATAGTTGAAGAACCTTTTCATTCATCCGAGGGCTCCAACAATTCATCCCGGATGCGGAGAAAACTTTCGTAGCGGTCTTCGTGGATCACCCCGGCGGCAACGGCTTCCATGATCTTGCAGCCCGGCTCGGTTACGTGGGAACAGGAATGGCCGTAGGTACACTTCCCGGACAGGGGGGCGAATTCCCGCATGTAGCTGACCAGTTCGTCTCCGGCAATGCCATGGGGCACAAAGCGGCGTATCCCCGGGGTATCGATAATATACGTACCACAGGAAGCTTCGCCGGAAGTACCGGCGCCGCCCAATCCGGGGATTTCCTCCAGGAAGGCCATGGTGGTGGTATGGTTTCCCCGGTCGTACTTTTCGTTGATGGCCCCTACTCTGATATTCCGTCCCGGGACAAGGGCGTTGATCAGACTGGACTTCCCCACACCGCTTTGCCCCAGGAGCGCAGAAATGCGGCCCCCCACCAGCTTACGGAAATGATCCATCCCCTCGCCGGTTTTTGCGGACACCCGCAGGACCTTGTACCCAATGCGGCTGAAATCTTCGAGCCGCTCCTCCACATCGAGATCATCCTCCGAAAGGTCGTATTTGTTGCAAACAATAACGGTAGTAATATTGGCGATTTCCCCCTGAACCAAAGCCCGATCCAGAAAACGGGGCCGGAAGGGAGGCGAGGCCGGGGTGGTAACGCAGAGGATCAGGTCCACATTAGCCGCCAGAAGCTGGGGCGACTGTCCCTTCTGGTTAAACCGGGTAAGAAGATTCCGCCGTTCCTCAAGGCCCAGGATGAGCCCCGTTCCGTCGGCGGCGGCATCGGGCTCAAAACGTACCCGATCCCCCGGGGCCAGGGGATTGTAGAACCCCTCAACCCCCTTGAGAACCTTCCCCTTAATCCTGCACTCAACACAGGTGTCATCCTCTTCGGATTTTACCGTAAAGATATTCCGGGATCCCCGGATAACCAATCCTATCATGAGCAGTAATCCTGTTCGGTACGGAGTGTAAGTCCAAATGCCCGTGCCCGCTCCTGCCATACCGGTTCCGGGGCGCCCTTTCCGGTTACAAGGAGTATATTTTCCCGGCCCCCGGATCCCGCGCGAAGATCCCCCTGATCCAGCAGGGCCTCCACCCGGTGGGAGACCCCATCCAGAGAATCGTGGATACTCAAGTCCCCGGCGGCGGCCTTAAACGCATCCCGGAGGAAGAGAAAATGGGTACAGCCCAGAACGATAGCATCCGCCCCGGCGCTGCGGAATTGGTCAATGTAGGGAAGTACCGCCGCAACCCGCTCCTCCTCATCCGATACGGCATACCGGTGTTCCACAAATTCCACCAGATCCGGTGCGGCGATAGCGGTAAGCGCACAGTCCGCCCCAAATTCGGCGGCCAGTTCCGCAATATAGGGATCCCCGATGGTCCTGCTGGTCCCCAGTACGCCGATATGCCGTTTTTTGCTGGCCAGAACCGCAAGCTTCACCGCCGGCACGGTTCCAACCAGGGGCAGATCGGGAAAGCTCTCCCGCAGGTCCTGCAGCGCAGATACCGAAGCGGTATTACAGGCCAGGACCCCAAGCTTGGGATCATAGCGCTCCCGCAGCCAGGTCAAAAGTTCGGTCAGACGCTGGAGCAACTCGGGGCGTCCTTTGGAACCGTAGGGAAAGTATTCCCGGTCCGCAAGATACACCAGCGCCTCTTTCGGGTTAGCCTTGTGGAAATGGTCACAATAGGGAAGCCCCCCAATGCCGGAATCCAAAAAAAATATTGGTTGATTATCCATGGTTATTAATTACTAAAAAGACTATCAAAGGCCGATTTGGCGGAAACTACCTTCTGCCGGGCCCCATTTTCGCCCGCCGTCTCCGAACGAAACCGGACATTAAGGGAAAACCAATCGCAAAAATTCCCCCGCTCCTTATCCTGGGGAGGCTCGGCATTAGGCTCCGAACAATCCCCCCGGGCCCCCGCCAGGTAAAACCGGCAATGCCGACAAACCCGCAGATCCTTCCCACACTCAGCGCAGCGTAAAGACCGCCCAATAGGGTCTGCATCCACAATAGGGGAACCGCAATACCAACACATACCTTAATCATAGTCCCGGGAGACGAAACTGGCAACCCGGTGTTCTATCCCTAGGGTAATTTTGACAAACTGCCCCGGGCAGATCGAAAAAACGCCGGTGGGGGAGGTGAATCCCCACTGCGGGATGCCTGTAGAGTCTGCTTCCGGAGCCCCTGCGGGTCTCCTACAGCAGGGAATTCCAGAATATCCCGCAGCGTGGATTCACCTCCCCCACCGGCGCCTGTGCGATTGGACTGTGTTTGAGCGTATTTCCCGGGAGCCGGAGGTACCTAACTAAGCTTGGCGCATCACCGGTACCGGAGACGCCCAGGAAGAGGCCCGGCATTTTAATTCGGATCAGCTTCTTCCGGAACATGTGATTATCGCCCTGCCCTATATGATGCCTGGCATTATCAGTGCTGGAACCTGTTTGATTATAAAGATTTCATTTCTCCGTCAATTATTGCTAATAAATCGACTTCTATTCCCTGCATATCACTTTTATATTTCCCAGGATCTATTTTTTGTAATGCTATTGATATAATTGTTAGAATTCCCAGCTTCATATATATAAGGCAACCATTCTGTTCATCAACAAAAGGACAAGTAAATACGGTAAATCCAAATTATGAGTATGGTATCCTCCCCAAAAGGTGACTGTCACCATTTCGATAGCAAAAAAAGCCCGGAGTTATCCGGGCTTTTTAGTCAATTTGTTTTACGCAGAAAAAGTGTTTGCTACGCTACCTGTAGTGTCCTCTTGAAAAGGGACACTACGAAATTCTGGTGCCTGTCACCCCCCGCAGCTTGTCAAGGCTAAACTGGTGTCAGTCACCATTTCTGCCTCCACTCAGGGGGACACAACACGGAAACCAATAATGTAGTACGTTTCGCCGGGCGCGAAGTTGTTCCGCGCCGCAACCGTGCAATGCGACGCACCGTCGTACCAGCTCCCGCCCCGTATAACCCGGCGCGCGCCCGAGCCAGGTCCTGTAGGATTATTGAATTCACCGGTATCAATTTCACCAGACCGGTCCCAGCACCATTCATATACATTCCCGCTCATGTCATGTAGCTCAAGGCTGTTTGCAGCCTTGCCCCCTACCGCATGGGTAACGTTGCTGGAATTACCGGAATGCCATGCCACATTTCCCACATCATTACTCCCCGCATAGGTATACGTAAAAGGTGTGCTGGCGCTCGGTGTCCCGCCACGCGCCGCGTATTCCCATTCCGCCTCCGTTGGCAGCCGGTACCCGCTCTTTGCCCGGTCCATCACCGCTCCATTATAGGCCGTCCAATCACTGGAATCCCTAATAATATTGCCGCTATACCGGTACACCGCTTCCTTACCCGTCATCTCGCTGTAGGCATTGCACCATACTATGGCGTCCGACCAGCTAATGCCCGTTACCGGTTCATACTTGTCCACGGTAGGCTCCGCCCCGATGGTTCCGTCATACCCTTCCTTGCCTGCATGGGCAAAGGTATATTCATTGCTGAGGGCCCACTGGCGCACCTTATACCACAGTTCATAAGTCGTTTCATACTTGGCTATCTTAAAGGTACTGAGTGTTACCTTGCGACCGGCAATGAATACACCTGTATCGGAACCGGATTTATAGGCATCACTGCCGGTTATGGTTCCTCCTGCTGCGCTTGCCATATCAAGCTTCTCAATCTTAAAATAAACAAACACTGTTTTTGAAGCGGCGCTTATGTTATACCCCGCCTTTGCCGCCTTTACCGTGATACTCCCATCGGCGCTAATGCCGCTTACCTCTAGTTCATAAATCCCGGTTCCTGTCTTGTTCAGGGCGCCTTTGACCGCCCCGGCGCTTATCGTAATGTCATCTGCCGTTAGCCCTACAATGTCCTTGTCAAAAGTCAGGGTCAGTATCGTAGTTGTCTCACTAATGGAACCATTGGCGGTAAGGCCGCTAAAGGCAGCCGATGCGGGCCCCACCGGGCCTTTGGCGTTCCGCACGTTCCCGTCATAGCCTTCGCGGCTCACTTCCACGGCAATATACTTTCCCACATCGCCTGTGGTCAGGGTATAGGCGCTGCCGCTCGCCCCGTCAATCACCGTACCCGCAGCCTCCGCTGTACCGCCCCGCTTCCAGACGTAGCTCAGGCCGCCGCTTCCCGGTTCCAGGTCAGGGGTCGCCGTCAGGGTTTTGCCATAAACCGCCTCCC
>NZ_AEEA01000095.1 GCF_000297095.1 Treponema primitia ZAS-1
GCCCGTATTGCGTTTGTTCATGCCGGTCCTCCCTTACTTGCTTACCTTGAAGCCGATTTCTTTGGAATACGTGACCCCGCCCTGGACACCCCGGAAGGTGAACTGATGGTTCCGCACATCGTAAGCCCCAGCGTTCAGCGTAATGCTGTTGCCGCCGGACTCAACGCCGTCCACATACCACTTCTGAGCCCTAGGCTAAACTGGTGACAGTCACCATTTCTGCCTCCACTCAGGGGGACACAACACGGAAACCAATATCGTTGGGCGCACCGTTGGGGCCGTCGTTGTCCCGGGTCGCAACCGAGCAATCCGACGCATCGTCGTACCAGCTCCCGCCCCGTATAACCCGGATCGCGGACACCCACCCATTAGTTCCTTTAGGATTATCGGCTGTACCGGTACTAATTGAATCATACCGGTCCCAGCACCATTCATCTACATTCCCGCTCATGTCAAATAGCCCAAGAGGGCTATTTGCAGTCTTGCCCCCTACCGCATGGGTAGCGTTGCCGGAATTACCTTTATGCCATGCCACAACATCCAGATTATCACCCCCCGCATAGGGATATATAAAGGGTCCACTGTCGCCCGGTGTCCCGCCGCCCCGCGCCGCGTATTCCCATTCCGCCTCCGTTGGCAGCCGGTACCCGTTGGGAACAGCGCCAGGCCAGCCTTTCATCACCGCCGTGTCCGCATCGGCGACTGCACGCAGTATGGCGGTTCCGTCTGCCTTGTAGTACACCGCTTCCTTGCCCGTCATCTCGCTGTAGGCATTGCACCATACTATGGCGTCCCGCCAGCTAATGTACGTTACCGGCTCATACTTGTCCCCGGTAGGCGCCGCCCCGTCACTTCCGTTATGCCCTTCCCTGCCTGTACGGGCAAAGGTATATTTATCTGCGCCCCGTGCATCGGCAATAGCCCACTGGCGCACGTTATACCACAGTTCATAAGTCGTTTCAAACTTGGCTATCTTAAAGGCACTGAGTGTTACCGTACGTCCAGCTTTAAATACTTCACTATTATAGGCGGCGTTGCCGGTTATGGTTACTCCTGCTGCGTTTGCCATATCGCGCTTCTCAATTAGCCCAATATTAAAATAAACAAACACTGTTTTTGAAGCGGCGCTTATGGCATACCTGGCACTTGCCGCCGTTACCGTGACACTCCCCCCAGCGCTAATGCCGCTTACCCCTAGTTCATAAATCCCGGCTCCTGTCTTGTTCAGGTCGCCTTTGACCACCCCGGCGCTTATCATAATGTCATCTGCCGTTAGCCCGTCAATGTCCTTGTCAAAAGTCAGGGTCAGTACCGTAGTTGTCTCACTAATGGAACCATTGGCGGCAATACCGCTAAAGGCAGCCGATGCGGGCCCCACCGGGCCTTTGGCGTCCCGCACGTTCCCGTCATAGCCTTCGCGGCTCACTTCCACGGCAATATACTTTCCCACATCGGCTGCGGTCAGAGTATAGGCGCTGCCGCTCGCCCCCTCAATCACCGTACCCGCATCCTCCTCTGTAGTGCCCCGCTTCCAGACGTAGCTCAGGGCGCCGGTTCCCGGTTCCAGGTCAGGGGTCGCCGTCAGGGTTTTGCCATAAACCGCCTCCCCGCTC
>NZ_AEEA01000096.1 GCF_000297095.1 Treponema primitia ZAS-1
TAGGGTTGCGGTGGCCGCTGCCCCGCCGTCATAGCTGACCGTAATGGTAGCGGTATAACTCCCCACCGCAAGGCCCGCCACAGGCTGTACGGTCCGCGTAGCAATGCTGCTCCCCGCAGCCACCGCATCCCCGGAACCGCCCAGTGTAAAGGCGTCCTTCCCGTCGCCGCTTAGTGCAACTGCGCTGATAGCCGCCGCCCCCGTTCCGCTATTGGTAATCGTAATAGGCTTCGCCTCAGGCTGCGCATCGCCATAGACCGCCCCGTCAAAGCTGAGCGCCGTCACCCCCAGGATGGAGGCTGGGGGCGGTGTCAGGTGCGGGTTCGGGTCCGAAACCACCGGGCCGCCAGCCAAGTCCCCGTCAGCAAGCTCGTCCAATCCCACCAGGGTAAGGGTCCCATCATCGCCGATAGCAAACCCCAGTTCCGCATCCCCGCCGTCGCTTCCTCCGCCGGCCACGATGATAGTATCCCCGTCAATGATATAGGGGTATTCCTTTGCAGAGCCGTCAATGACAATGGTGATCCGCCCGTCCTCGCCAAGGGTAATGCCGACCTGGGCGCTCCCGCCGCCGGCCCTGGGCGCCGTAAGGGTGATTTCCCCCGCCGTTATCAGGGCCGCCTCGATCTGTTCAGCCCGGTCCTTTGCGGGGTTATCCCCGGTACGCCGGGGGCTAACCGGGATATCCAGAACCGCCGAAAAGTTCCCCGCCGCGTCCGCCAGCACGATATAAACCGTGTAACCAGCCCCCGGCTCAAGCCCCTCCAGGGAGATAGTGTTTATCCCCGCCGCCGCCGTGCCGTTCGCCCCGCCGGTTTGTATCGCCTCCGCAGTAGGCGCTCCAGCGCCCTCCGGCGTTGTCACATAGTAGAAAGTTCCCCCCTCGTCGGCGCTGAATTTGATGATTGCAGTAGTTCCCGCCGCGCTGGCCTGGTCCGTCGCCCGGCCTCCGGGCAAACCGGGGGGCGTAGTATCCGTCACCGGATCTACCAGAGGCCCCTCGGTGACCGGATTCGGTTCAGTAATCCAGGCATCCCGCAGGATAGGGTTCCCGCACCCTGCTACACAGAGCAACAAGGGCGCCAAAAAAGATACCAGGCGCCTTTGTGCGATTTGTTTCGTTTTCATAACCCACTCCCCCGGACCTTAGTCCGCTTCCTGCAAAATAATTATGGT
>NZ_AEEA01000097.1 GCF_000297095.1 Treponema primitia ZAS-1
AAGCCTGAAGTTCAATCTGGTCCCGGCGTACATACCCCCCGGCGACAAGGAAATCCGCCGTAGCCTGTGCCCGTTCCTGTGCAATCCGCACTCTGCCCGCCATGGTTCCTGCCAAAGCAGTATGCCCCTGGATAAGGACCCGGTTTTCCGGGTACCCCTTGAGGGTCTCCCCAATCTCCCGCAGCCGCCCGGTAACCCCCGGACCCAAGCTGCTCCTATCCGCCCCAAAGGGTACGGTGATCCGCAACGCAAACCCCCGTCTCCCATCTGCCAACACCACCGGCGCCGCAATATCCTCAGGCGGAACAGCGGCTTCGTGGCGGGCGGATTCCTGTTGGGCCGCTTGTTGTTGTTGCGCTTCCTCTTGTTGCACTATCTCATCTTGTCGTTTTTCCTCAGCCTCTTGTCGAGCCGCCTCTTGCTGTTGCGCTTCCGCTTGCTGTAGTATCTCAGCTTGTCGTTCT
>NZ_AEEA01000098.1 GCF_000297095.1 Treponema primitia ZAS-1
AACCCCCGGCCCCAAACTGCTCCTATCCGCCCCAAAGGGTACGGTGATCCGCAACGCAAACCCCCGTCTCCCATCCGCCAACACCACCGGCGCCGCAATATCCTCGGG
>NZ_AEEA01000099.1 GCF_000297095.1 Treponema primitia ZAS-1
AGTCAAAAGAGATACACCGGAAATGAACTGGAAAAAGCATCTAAACAAATGGATAATCCAGATACGGATAATTTTTGGAAAACAATGTTTTTACTTAATTATAGTAATTCTCAAAAAGATAATAATACCGCAAAACTTGCCAAAAATGCGCTTGAATAACGTACTCTTAATAATATACATACTTATTTGCTATTTAATATTAAAATCAAAACAACATACTGGCTTTTATAAAAATATTTGTTCAAAACCGATATGGGCATTAAAGACTATAAATTATTAAACCATCGCAATAAAACCATAACACATTATTTAAGGGAAGAACCCCAAGATATTGTGATTGATTGCGATACTGGTAGAGGAAAAGAAATCCTTGGCTCCCTATGGGATAGACTGATGCAAGAAAACTTTCAATATCTTTCTATTCCAGGGAAACCAAGAACACTAATTAAGGAAACAGAGTATGAAGAGGAAGGATTGGTTTTTCATTTTATTGAGAGATTTATACTTCCTGTTTGAAATCTATGTTTTATAATGAAACCGATAATGAAAAGTGCATAGTTTTCAATTATTTCCATGTACAGAAATATATTAAAGGAAAGCCGCCTATCAGGGTGGCTTTCCTTTCAGGAGGTAATTAATGGCTCAAGAAATTATGGGTAATAGTTCCATTTTTTGGTATAGAATCGGTAAAGCCCTTGGCGGTGTTTTCGCCTTAGGGGAGACACTGTCAAGGAGGTAAAACTCGATTTGCTGATTTCACTCTGGTCTATACGACTGACAATTACATTTTTTTAAGTCCTATTAATACTTATTTCTGTTTCAGCTCCCGGATTTTGAGCTAATAGATTTTGAAATAAGCTTAATGTTTCCTTTGGAATATCAGCTGCCTTTAAGAGAGAATGTCGCGTAAAATTTATAAGAAGACCTATAAAAAGTGCCAATGTATCATCGCCACATTTTAAAGCCTTATATTTATCAAAATCATTACATGGAAATATTTCAATTTGAACATCTTTACAATGAATAATGATTATTTTTTTGCTATACAGAACAATAGCATTTGGTAATAAGTTAGCTGGAATGTGTACGTTCCGGAAATAATTCAAAACGGTTTCTACTTCCACACTGTCATAGGCAAATATTATTCCAAAATACGGATTTCTACCTGTATCTCTAGGTAATCCATTTATAGTTATTTGTACTTGTGGAGTGACAGTCCATGAATGTGTTCCTTCTCTACTAAGTATTTTCAATGATTGAATGTTTTCGATTGAGCTAATAAACTCTGCTTGGTTTAAATATGATTTGATTTCAATATTTCCATAAATAGACTCGCAAGGAAATTGTATGAAGTTTTCTATGTATGGTATTAAGTAAGAAAACATATTATCATAAACTACTAAATCAAGTTGCTTGCTAACATTACCGTTTTTATCAAAAGCTTCACCTCCAGACAATCCATAACAGGATGGCAAAAATGGGCGTATTACTTTATTCAAAATATTTTCCCTTATCGTGCCTTTACTTCCACTATGTAATATATCCTTACTTTGTTCAAAGTATGCTTCAAGTATTTTACCAGACCGTTTTAATGCATCATAATAATTCATGGTCACCACCTTTATTATTATTATGAGATTTTACATTTTTTGTCAACATAACATTCTGCGTTCAGCTGGAAAAGAGGTTAAAGAGACCGGTAACGGTTTGACATAGAATGAGACGGTATTGATGGGGAGAACGTGCTTCTGGTCTTCTGTTATATTCCTATAGAGGATTTAAGTTTTATGAGAACCAGTATTAAACAAATATCTCACTTATATATTATTTGGGGTACAGCAGTGTACGACAAACAACGACCGCCTGTATGGGCGGCCTTTATCACAGGAGGTTTATTATGGCAGCAGGTTTATTGGAGAATGACTGGATGTTCTCAGGGCGGGGAGAGGTTCCCTGGCATGGTATCGGCGCGGTGCTGGAAGGAGTGCCCACCTCCAAGGAGGCCATCAAAGCGGCTAAATTGGAGTGGACCATCAACCAGGCCCCGGTATTCGCCGCCGGCAACTGGGCACAGGCAATACCGGGCTTTGTGGCCAATGTCAGGAGCGATACCAAGGAAGTCCTCGGCATTGTTTCAGACCGGTATTGTGTGGCCCAAAACAAGGACGTGTTCGCCTTTGCGGATGCCTTAATAGGGACCGATAAGGCGAAGTGTACCTACGAGACCGCCGGTTCCCTCTGGAACGGCCGGAGGGTATTTATGCTGGTCAATATGCCCCAAGGCCGGATTGTGGGGGATGAATACCAGCCTTATCTTTGTATTTCTAATGCGCACGATGGTTCATCAGCATTACAGGTTTTCCTTACCGGGATACGAGTTGTTTGTAACAATACGCTTTCGGCTGCGCTCCATACTGCGAATCGGAAACTTTCAATCCGGCACAAGTCCTGCATGGACCAGCATAAGAAAGAGGTATTACGGACGATGGGGGCGGCTTCAAAGTATTTCCATGACCTTGAAATATTCGCATCCGAGCTGGCCGGGAAGAAGGTAAATATTGCCAAGGTCCTGGATGCGTTATTCCCCGCTTCCTCAGCAATGTCCAAAAGGCAGTTACAGTCCAACAGGGAAGTCAAGGAAACTATCAAAAACATCTTGAAGCAAAAAGAGGACCTTCGGGATTTTCGCGGGACAGCCTGGGGCGCCTACAACGCCATCGCTGATTATCGTTCAAATGCGGAACCCAAACGGAGAACCGCTACCTATGCGGATAGCAAAATGGCTACGTTTTTGGATGGGGACGCCATCATGAATCATGCACAGGAAATCATTCTGGAGCTTGCCGCATAAACCCTGCCGGGTTTCCGTACAAACGGCCGTCCATATGGGCGGCCGTATTCTTTTTCAGTAAGTTGCCCATTGAGGCGGCTTTTACATAAAGGGAGTTAAAAGATGGATGGAGAGAACAGATATCTTAACCACGGCTATAAGGACCGGGATGATTATCTGAATAACCTTGCGGATGATTACGGTGTTGATTCAGTCGCTATTAATGCCATTGCTGAAATGCTTGGACCGGATGAAGATTTTGACGGCCTAGTCAGCGAACTTGATGATTTCGATAGTTTTGGCTTGCTGGATGATTTTAGAAAAAAGGTAGTATAGACAAGAAAAATTATTAAAAATAAGGAACCGTTATGTTAAATCAAAAGTTTGCATACAACGACACCATGTTCAGCGCCTGTATCATTGACGACATCGACGTAAATGGCGATTGGGTTCAAGTTCATTATGAGTACCAAAACAAAGACAACGAAACGATTGCCAACCATTCCCGTAAGGTCAAACTGCGGTACTTGCAAAATCGGGACGATTATTCATTCCGGTTCAGATGGTGTGTATGGTATCTCTCTGATTTTACCAGAATTGGAGGATAATCTAATTTTCATCCCTATCGTTATTAGTTCTTTAGGGCGGGATATTCCCGCTCTTTTTTCATGTAATAACTCCTGATTTACTTTAGATATTATCTCTGAGCAGTAGCAATACTGCAAACCATCTGTATAGACGGTTATTTCATGAATCAGGAGACACAAAAATGAATAATCTCAATTCCGTCATCGTTGAAGGGAACTTGGTCAGGGACCCTCTTTACAAAACCACCCAAAGGGGCGTTCCGCTTTGTACCTTCTCTATCGCCTCTAACCGGTTCTTCAAAAAGGATTCAAAGCTTGAAAAGGAAATCAGCTATTTTGACGTGGAAGCATGGTCAAAATTGGCGGAGAGTTGTTTCCGTCTTGGCCATAAAGGACGAGGGGCAAGGGTTGTAGGGCGCCTCAAGCAGGACCGCTGGGATGGTTCCGATGGGAAACCCCGCACCAAGATTTCGATTGTGGCGGAACACGTCGAGTTCAGGCCGGAGTTTGTGAAAGACGCTTCCGCAGAAACTCCGGAGTACGAAACCACCGATGAGCCAGGAACCCCCGAACCGGTATTTGACTTTGAGCCAACTTTTTGAAAGGGAGATGATAACGCAATGTCAAATATAACGCTCCCGGAAGCTCAACAAAAGTTCCGCTCATTCTTCCCCGGGTTAAGATTCAATGACTTTATGGACCCGGCGCTTACCCTCTGCACAGGCGAACCAAAAATTGACCTCTGCAAACTTGATGATTATATCCATGAACAGCATGGCGATTATGAAGTCCACGATATAAATATGGCTGACATGCTGGCAGAGAAGTACGGTAAAGATGCCAATACGTTTATCGAGGGACTGATATGAATAATGCGCATAACCTGTGAACATGAAACTAAAAAAGAGTAAATGGAGGTCTCTATGAAAATCACCAACAAACTGAATCTTCCGGCTGGGCTGGTAAAAGCAGTATCCACGGAACGGCACAATGCGGACCAGTGTATTTCCGCAACCACCTTATTACAGGGGGTTAAGAACATTATCCTTACTGACCGCCATTGGGACGAATTGGAGGAGGATGTGTCTGACCGGATATGGGCAATTTGGGGAACGGCGGTCCATTCGCTCCTGGAACAGGAAGGGGAAAATGATTTTACCGAACTTGAAATGTCTCATAAGGTTGATGAT
The DNA here is from genome assembly GCF_000297095.1 of Treponema primitia ZAS-1. Lineage (NCBI taxonomy): Bacteria > Pseudomonadati > Spirochaetota > Spirochaetia > Treponematales > Treponemataceae > Treponema > Treponema primitia. The sequence continues at coordinate 4,608 of NZ_AEEA01000099.1, forward strand.
ATAACCGTTACCGGGCGTATCGACAACTACGATATGCAGAACGGTATTT
>NZ_AEEA01000100.1 GCF_000297095.1 Treponema primitia ZAS-1
TGTTTTTTAAACTATCGCCGGGGTATATTAAGGGTGAACGTTTTCCCCACACACGTGGGGGTGTTTCCATATAGGAAAAATGATTGTTGACAAAGAAAAAGTTTTCCCCACATACGTGGGGGTGTTTCTAATTGGCTTGAGGGATTCTAGGATGGGCTTTA
>NZ_AEEA01000101.1 GCF_000297095.1 Treponema primitia ZAS-1
GTTTTCCCCGCAGTCTGCCCCGTGGCGTCCTTGAGCTGCACGCTCAGCTCGTAGTACCCCGCAGCCGCCGTCTCCACGGTTCCCTCATAGATCATCGTGGTGCCGTCGATATGGCTGTTCAAAGCAAGCGCATCCCCGCCCCCCAGCTTTTCCAGGGTGACGGTGGCAGTGGTCGCCGTTGCCGGGTACTTGATGGTATAGGCCAGCGTCCCGGTCCCGGCCCCGGCCCCGGCCCCGGTCCCGTCCAGCGGTTTCAACGCCACCTTGACGGTGATGAGGCCGGGGCTATTGGTTACGGTGATGGTGGTGGTGGTGGTGGTGGTGCCGCTGACGTCGACCGTCCCGACCCCGGTCCCCACCAGCTGGGTACAGGCATCGTCAAGGTAGGCCTTCACGTCCAGGGTGTAGGACCCCACCGCCAGGATGAAGTTCTCGTAGATGTCCTGGTCCGGGATTACCTCATGGGACCCGCCCCCCGTTATATCCGTCCAAGTATAGGTATATTTAAGCGTCGACGTATCAGGCGGCGACGGGTACACGGTCCGCGGCGGGCCCGAAGGGCCCGCTTGGAGTTTCGGCGTAGCCGAAACTCCAGACACAAGCCCAGACACAGGCTCAGGCACAGGCTCAGACACAGGCACGGGCTCAGGCTCAGACACAGGCTCAGACACAGGCTCAGACACAGACCCAGGCACAAGCCCAAGGCCGGAGACTTCCACCCGCACCGTGCCCAGGCCGCCGCCCACCGGGGCAGACACCGGGGCCCCCACCGGGGCAGACACCGGGACCGCACAGCCGGCCAGCAGCAGGGCAAAGCCCAACGCCCAGATGTGGAGTTTCGGCGCAGCCGAAACTCCGAGCAAGTTCCTGCGGAACTTGCCGGAGCCTTTTTCGTCAGATTTACTATTTATCATACCTATACTCCTCATGTGCGTATCTTCGTACATCCTGCTTTAGTCCTTCTCCCAATAGAGCTTGGGATACACCGGGGGTGAACCCCAGCCGCCAAGGTTCTTCCAGTAGTGACCGCTTCCGCCGCCTCCGGTGCCCCATTGGCCGCCGGAGGGCCATTTGCCATCGCCGAACTTCGTAGTATCACTGTTCATGCCGTTGTCGATGTGGGCAGTGCCGGGGCCCTCAAAGTTCGCCCAGTAGCAGGCGGTGATGGCGCCGTCCATGGTTTTCTGCCCCGCCACGCCGCCGACAGAGCTGTTGCCGGAAACGTTGCCGGTGTTGTAGCAGGCGGTGATGGTGCTAACGTTGTTTGCCCCCGCCACGCCGCCGACATTGTTGTTGCCGAAAACGTCGCCGTTGTTGGAGCAGGCGGTGATGGTGCTGTTGCCGATTTCCCCCCGCC
>NZ_AEEA01000102.1 GCF_000297095.1 Treponema primitia ZAS-1
GGTGTTCCGTCCGCAGGCCCAGCTCTTTCTGCACCGCTTCGCTGATAACCAGGGTCTCCGCCCCGGTATCGACGACGGACCGTACCGTCATTTCCCGGATTTCCGGTTCCGCCAGATGCCCACGCTCAACCGCACTTACATCACCCAGGTTTTTCAGGGTGATTTCTTCATACACCGTTCCCACCATGCAAACCTCCGGTTTGATGCCTCGCTCCATTACGATTAGTATACCACACCGGGGGACCCCAGGCCAACGGCCGGACTTCCCCATACACCCCCCTTTATGGAGCCGCCGTGCAAAATGCTTTAGTGGGAAATTATTTTTAGTGCGATTTTTTGTTTTTTTCGGCAAAAAAGGCGCCAGGCGCCGTTGCGTTAACCTCCATAGGCGTTCGCTTGCCCCGGCATGCGATTTGCAGTATCCTGTATGCAGGAGACCGATATGAGTGATAGGGCAGTTTTATTAGATGAAATCCAGTCCCTTCCGCCCAATCTTGTGGCGGAGGCGCTGGATTTTGTGGGGTATTTGAAGCAAAAAAACCGGAAAGAATCGCCGGCAGCGGAAAAGCCTGCCCTCCCGCATTTTACCAAGGCACAGGTTGAGGCGGCGGTACAATCGCCGGAGATACAGGCGATTGTGGGCGCCCTTAAAGGCGCCGACCTTCCCCCGGATGTTACCATGAAGGATATTCGGGAAATGCGGCTTGCGGAAAAGTATGGCATATGAACATCCTGATAGATACCAATGTCGCCCTTGACTCGCTGCTGGAGCGGCAGCCTTTTTGCGCCGCCGCGTCCCGTGTTTTGAGCTTGTCCACATTGGGCGTTGGAATTTTTGTCTCGGCATCCGCGATTACCGATATGTACTACATTTCCCGCAAGCACATGGGCAGCAAAAAGGCCGCCATGGAACTCTTGAAACGGCTGCTGCTCAATGCCGGCGCCGCAACGGTCAGCGATGCTGAAATCCGCCGGGCCATTGCCCTTGATTGGGGCGACTTTGAGGACGCGGTTCAATATGCCGCCGGTGAACGCCTGGCGGTGGATTATATTGTTACCCGCAACGGCGCCGACTTTACCGCCGCCGCCCTCCCGGTTGTTACGCCGGAAGATTTTCTGAGTCTGGTGGTCTCCGCTTAGGGCGCTTTTACTGTTTATCTCTTTTTTGGCGCCAGACGATCCCCCCAAAAAGGTGCCTGTCACCTGATCCGCCATGGGATTTTGAAATGAACCCCAACAAGT
>NZ_AEEA01000103.1 GCF_000297095.1 Treponema primitia ZAS-1
GTTTACCAGCACAAAATACCTCGTTTTAGTAGAATACATAAAGAGTATACACCAGTTTTTTATAAAAAACTATGTAAAATACATAAAAGTGGTGCCAAGCACCACTTTTGCCGCCGGTGGGCGGAAGGAAAGGCGTCCCCGGCAGAGATCCGCAACAGCCCACCACTCCGGCAAGTGACCCCCACCCGGGAAATATCCCTCTTCGTACTATGTGACACCGGCGGGCGGAGGGAGGGGCATCCCTGGCCGAGCACATTGCGGACCTACGGTCCGAGGAATTCTCTGCTGGAGGAGACCCGAAGGGGCTCCGTAAGCAGGCTCTACAAGCGTGCGAGCGCCAGGGATGCTCCTCCCTCCGCCCGATTTGCCGATAAGTCCGGAAAAAGGGATATTACTCTGGTCTGATTCCCCTTAATATGTTATCATCTATATAAATAAGAGTAATTGGAGGCTTCCCTTGTCCAAAGGTTTAACCCAACGAGCCCACCGTATATTGACCATAGACGCCCAGGAAGAGGCCCGGCATTTTAATTCGGACCAGCTTCTTCCGGAACATGTAATTATCGCCCTGCTCAAGGATGGGGCGGGTATAGCCTGTAAGGCGCTGATGTTCCTCAGAATCGATCTGCTGGAATTCCGGCATACCCTGGAGAACGAAATAACCCGTATGTCCGGGGTACTGGTTTTTGGGGATGTACCTCCCTCCAAACGAACCAGAACCATGCTGGAAAACGCCGCCGAGGAGACCCGTTCCATGGGGAACGACTATATCGGCACGGAGCATCTCCTCTTTGCGGCCATGCGGGAACAGGATTCCCCGGTTCAGCTGTACCTGAACCAGCGGGCGGTGGATACGGATATGCTGCGGGTTGTGGTTCAAACCACCTTTAACCATGGCAATTCCGGGCAGGAAAGCGAATTCTTTTCCGCCGCAGGAACCTATATGGGGAATGCGGATCTTTACCAGCCCAATTTTCTCCACCAGTCCTCGAAGGAATCCAGGTCCCATTCAAACCGGGCTAAATCGGCCTCCTATCCGCCCCTGAGTTCCACCCCTACCCTGGATGAATACTCCCGGGACCTTACCGCCCTGGCTAAGCAGGGTAAACTGGACCCGGTTATCAACCGGCGGAAGGAAATCGGCAGGGCGGTGCGTATCCTGGCCCGGCGGACCAAGAACAACCCCGTCCTGGTGGGAGAGCCCGGGGTGGGTAAGACCGCCATCGTCGAGGGGCTGGCCCAGCTTTTTTCTGAGGAAGATATTCCCGAAATGCTGGCGGGGAAACGTATCCTCTCCCTGGACCTGGGTTCCGTAGTTGCGGGGACCAAGTACCGGGGCGAATTTGAGGAACGGCTTAAAAAAATTATGAAGGAGATCGCCGCAGCTAAAAATGTGATCCTCTTTATTGATGAAATACACACCATTATTGGAGCAGGGGGCGCCGAAGGAACCATCGACGCTTCGAATATGCTCAAGCCCGCCCTTTCCCGGGGGGATATCCAGTGCATAGGCGCCACCACCCTGGCGGAATACCGGAAGCACTTTGAAAAAGACGCCGCCCTGGAGCGCCGCTTCCAGGCTGTGCAGGTTGATGAGCCCGGACTTGAGGAAACCCTGAATATTCTCAAGGGGATTCAGAAAAAGTACGAAGACCATCACCGGGTAAGCTATACCCCGGAATCGGTTTCCGCTGCGGCGCGGCTGGCCCAGCGTTACATAGTCGGCCGGTTCATGCCCGATAAGGCCATCGATATTCTGGACGAAGCCGGGGCCATGCGGAAGCTGGAAGCGGGAAGCAATCCCCCGGAAATCTCGGACATCGAAACGGAGATCCAACAGTTAAGCGATGAAAAAAACGCCCTGGTTTCCATACAGGACTACGAACGGGCCGCAGGAATACGGGACCGGGTACGGAACCTCAGGCTGCGGCTGGAATCGGTCCGGGACGCCTGGGAGCGTTCCTCCCAGGATGAACGGACGGTGGTAAGCGAAGGCGATATACGGCGGGTTGTGGCGGAAACTACGGGCATACCCCTGACTCGGCTGGAGGAACAGGAATCGAGACGGCTGCTCAAGATTGAGGAGGAGCTTCACAAGGAAGTGGTAGGACAGGATGAGGCGGTGCGGCGTATCTCCTCCGCCATACGCCGTTCCCGGGCGGGGATTTCATCCCCAAAACGTCCCCTGGGCTCCTTCATCTTCCTTGGTCCCACCGGTGTGGGCAAAACACTGCTGGCGAAACGGCTTTCGGAGTATCTCTTCGGTAACGAAGATTCCCTGGTCCGTATCGACATGTCCGATTATATGGAAAAACACAACGCCTCCCGGCTCGTAGGCGCCCCTCCCGGCTATGTGGGTTACGAAGAGGGGGGGGTCCTCACCGAGCGGATACGGCGGAACCCCTACCGGGTGGTGCTCTTTGACGAAATAGAAAAGGCCCACCACGATATCTTCAACCTGCTCTTGCAGGTGCTGGAAGAGGGCGAACTGAAGGACAACCTGGGACACACGGTCAACTTCCGTAACACCGTTATTATCATGACCAGCAACGCCGGTGTGCGGGAAATTTCCCGGGACTCGCGGCTGGGCTTTTCCTCCGAGACCGGCATCATGGACATAGCGGAAATACAGAGCGCCGCCATGGCGGAACTGCGCCGGCTCTTTAACCCGGAATTTATCAACCGGGTGGACGACGTGGTGGTTTTCCACGCCCTGGACGAAAAACAGGTGGAATCCATCCTGGAGCTGCAGGTTGAAGAACTTGCCCAACGGCTGGCGGAACAGGGTTACTCCATCGAAGTCCTCCCTGCGGCCCGGAAGATCCTTATCGAAAAAGGCTGGGACCCAAAGTACGGCGGACGGCCCATGCGCCGGGCCATTCAGAAGGAGCTGGAGGATCCGCTGTCAACGATGCTGTTGGAGGGGAACTTCCCCTTCGGCACGGTGTTTATTGCCGATGGCCATGACGGGAAGATAACGGTACAGCAGGCCCCAAAAGCAGCCGGGCATCCGGTACCGGAAACCGTGCAGCCGGTGATACTTTAAAGGGTTTTTTTCGGAGTTTAATATTTATCCTTTATATATTCACTCCCCTCTCTTCCTTCTCTTATTATGTCTACTAATTCTTTTGTCGTTATATCTGCCTTTATACCTTTAATTCCTTCTAAAGGTGATTTTCCTTTACCTTTTTTATCATTTATTGATATTATTTTAAATTTACTGCCATCTTTTCTTGTTATTATTACTTCTTCTTTAAGAGCCGTATTTAATACGGTTGTGAAATTCTGCCGTGCTTCTGAGTAATTATATATTTTCATTTTCGTCCTCCAATAATTCTAAGTTCATTTCCAATGCAATCCTTTTCATATTTGCATCAAACGTTAATAAGGGAATTTTCAACCTCTTGGCCGTTTCTAAATAATATGCATCATACGCATAAATTGTATACTTACATGCTATTCTTAAAGCATTTTCCATATCTACTTCAACTGTTTTTAAAGGAATTTTCTTAAACTCCCTATATGCCTTAATTATTTCATCCTCAACCAAAATATGCCTCTTATAGATCCTCGTTAAGGCATTTCCTATTTCAAATGGAATCATTTGAGGCGCTAAAAGAGTAGTATCTTTAGTCAATCTTATTGCAATTTCTTTCTCCGGTTCATCAATTATTAGAGCCATTATAACACTTGCATCAATCACTATATTCATCAGTACATTGTACTCTAAATATTTTATTCCGTCAAGATTTTTTTGTTAATTTTAAAATTTGTAATTGCTGCTAATCAAATACGATTAGCCTTACTCATCGCCCTGGAGTATCACATATGCTGCTTTAATATTCTCTTTAAATGTTTCCGGTAACCCGTCCCATTCCAATAGATCCACCCGGAATGGCAGGTTCGATTCGTCCAGAGCTTCTTTCAGAAGGGAAACCTGGGGGCGCTGCTCCGCACCGGTAAAGACAACCAGATCAAGATCCGACCAGGGATGGAAAGTTCCCGTAACCCGGGAGCCAAAGGCCCATACCGGTGTCCGGGGGAGAAACTGCCCGATAAGCGAAATAAGAATATCCCTGTCACGGGATGTAAGGGCTATTGCGCCAGGGGCCATGATTTCCCGGTCATTTTTTGATACAGGGCAGCAGCATCGTTGATAAAATTTCCCGCTGCTGCCAGGGCTTCGCGGGCTTTATTTTCCGAATAATCGTGGGAGGTACCGGCTCTAATATCGGCATACAATAGCCATGGTTCTACCGCCGGGAAAAGCTGATTCTCAAAGGCAATGCGAAACAGGGGCTTGGGACTGTTGGGAAGTTCCGGTACGCCAAGATTTTCTCCAAGGTACCGTTTGAGAACCTTCCAAAGGCAGTCGTAACATACCGCAAACCGTTGTATTACCGATTCTGCAATTGCTTCACGGTCGATTTCCCCTAAATCAGGGCGTTCACTAAGGCTGGAATAATTCTGATACTGTGATGCCAAGTGGTTTAGGGCTTTATCGAATTTGCCATAATCTATCATACTAAAAAACCCGGTGATACTTTAAATCACCGTGCCTGGGTACAGTACCGTGTTTTTCGGGATAACGATGATGCCGTCCACAATGTAGTAGTTGCCGTAGTTACCATCGGTGCGGTTCATGTCGTCGATGCCGATACGGCAGCCCTCGCCTATGCAGGCGTTTTTGTCGATGATGGCGCCCTTAACAATGGCGCCCTTACCTATGCCCACGTTTGGAACCCGGGCTTCGGCGTTCTGCTGTTTCTGGATTTCCGTTTCGTAAAAGTCGGCGCCCATACAAATTACCCCGTTCAGGCTGGCGCCGGATTCGATGGTGGTGCGGACCCCGACAATGGAATTCGCAATGGAAGCATTGGTGATGATGCAGCCTTCGGCGGCGATGGATTGGTTCATGTTGCTGAAATTCATCTTTGACGGGGGCAGGTTCCGTACATGGGTATAGATGGGCCGGTCCTCGTCATAAAAATCAAAGCGGGGCTTGAGGGTGGTCAGTTCCAGGTTTGCCTCGTAAAAACTCCGAATAGTTCCAATGTCTTCCCAGTAGCCGTTAAAAATATAAGCGTTGACCTTGAGGTTATGGATCGCGGTGGGGATGATTTCCTTGCCAAAATCGGTAAAATCATTATCCAGGCAGCTTTCCATGGCGGCGGCGTTAAATATATAGATGCCCATGGAGGCTAAATATTCATCGGTCTTACCGCCTTTGTCCCGCTTCAATTCAACGGGTACCTTATAATCCCCAATTTCCTTGGTAGGACCGGGTTTTTCTAAAAATTCCGTAATTTCATTTTTCTTGTTTACCTGGAGTATCCCCAACTGACTGGCGTCTTCCCGGGAAACCGGGGTACTGGCTATGGTTATGGCAGCCCCGGATTCTTTGTGCTTCTTCAAGAAATCCTGGAGGTCCATCCGGTACAGCTGATCCCCGGACAGGATGATGTAATAGTCCGGCCGCTGGGTTCTGAAATGGACAAAATTTTTCCGCACCGCATCGGCGGTACCCTCATACCATCCGGAATGTTCATTGGTCTGTTCCGCCGCGAGGATCTCCACAAAGCCCTTGGAAAAGGTATCAAAGTTATAGGCATGGGCCAGATGAAGATGGAGGGAGGCGGAGTTGAACTGGGTAAGAATATAGATTTGCCTGAAACCCGCATTAATACAATTTGAAATAGGGATATCTACGATCCTGAATTTGCCCCCAAAAGGAACGGCCGGCTTTGCCCGTGCCTGGGTTAAAGGAAATAAACGGGTCCCCTTGCCACCACCTAGTACTATGGATAGAACTTCAGTCATAGAACCCCCTTTATTTTTATCGGCAAAAATCTATAACTTATTATAGATAGGAATTACCAGTCTGTCGATACTATACGTTTATTCTTTCTTAGGGTTACTATAAAAAATATGGAAAGTGCAGCGGAAGAATTGAAAAAAATCCTCACCGATCCGGGTTTTGCCCCCTATATCGTGGAAGAACGGCTCCTGCCGGCCACGGATGGGGTTTTTGTCCCCCTTCCGGCGGATTTGGACAGCCGGATTGCCGCCGGATTGCAGGATCGGGGTATCCGGGAAATCTATACCCACCAGGCTGCGGTTTGGGATGCGGTACAGCGGGGCCGGAATGTGGTGGTGGTAACCCCCACTGCCTCGGGAAAAACCCTCTGTTACAACCTGCCCACCCTGCAGGCGCTGCTGCGGGACGAAAAAGCCCGGGCCCTGTACCTCTTCCCCACCAAGGCCCTGTCCCAGGACCAGCAGTCGGAGCTGAACGAATTGGTGGGCGAAGGGATACCCATAAAGGTAAGTACCTATGACGGGGATACGCCGGATTCACTGCGGGTGGCGGCCCGGGATACGGGGCGGATCATCATCTCTAATCCGGACATGCTCCATGCGGGGATACTGCCCAACCATCCCCGGTGGATCAAGTTTTTTTCCAACCTTAAATACATAGTTATCGACGAGGCCCACGCCTACCGGGGTGTTCTGGGAAGCCATGTGGCGGATGTGCTGCGGCGGCTGCGGCGGGTCTGCGCCTTTTACGGTTCAAAGCCCCAGTTCATCCTCTGCTCCGCCACCATCGCCAACCCCAAGGAACTGGCGGAAACTTTGATAGGCGGTGAGGTCACCCTGGTGGATAACAACGGGGCGCCCCGGGGAGAAAAGCGGATTATCCTCTACAATCCGCCCCTGGTGGACGCGGTCCAGGGGATACGCCGTTCGGTGGTGACCGAAAGCCGGCGCTGGATGCTGGCCTTCCTCAAGGGGGGTATTAAGACCATACTTTTCGCCCATTCCCGGGTAAAAACCGAGGTGGCCGCCGCATATGTGAACGAAGATCTGGCCAATATCTACACCGATAATAAGCGCATCCGGGTGGAAGCCTATAGGGGCGGCCTGCTCCCCAACGAGCGGCGGGAAATTGAGAAGGGGCTGCGTGAAGGGACTATCCGCGGGGTGGTGTCCACCAATGCCCTGGAACTGGGTATAGACATCGGCGGCCTGGACGCTTCGGTGGTGGCGGGGTTTCCGGGATCCTTTAACAGCTTCTGGCAGCAGTCCGGACGGGCCGGGCGGCGGGGGGGCTCCTCGGTATCGGTCTTTGTGGCGTCATCCTCACCGCTGGACCAGTTTATCATGAACGATCCCGAATGGTTTTTCCGGAAAAGCGCCGAGGAAGCGCGGATTAACCCGGATAACCCCTATATACTTACGGACCATGTTAAGTGCGCCGCCTTTGAACTGCCCTTCCGGGATGAGACCATAGAAAAGGGCGAGGAACCCTTCGGCGCCGATGTGGGGGAGGTCCTCTCCTTCCTGGAAGAAGAGGGTACCGTGCGTCATACTGCGGGGCGATGGCATTGGGCGGATCGATCCTTCCCGGCGGAGGGGATCAGCCTCCGTTCCGCCTTAGCGGATAATGTGGTGATCGTGGATGTAAGCGAGGGGCGCAACACCGTTATCGGCGAGATGGACAGGCCCAGCGCTAAGGAGCTGATCTTTAAAAACGCCGTATATATGCACCGGGGCAGGCAGTACCTGGTAGAATCCCTGGATATCGCCAACCGGAAATGTCTGGTCCGGGAAGCGGAGGTGAATTACTTTACCGACGGCCTGGTAAAGACGGATATCAAGGTACTCACCGAAGACGAGACCCTAGACTTCGGTTCTTGCGCAGGAATATTGGGGGATGTGCTGGTCCGATCCCAGGTTGCCAAGTTTAAGAAGATCCGCTTCCACACCCACGAGAATGTCGGCTACGGGGACATCGAACTGCCGGAGGAGGAAATGCAGACCCGCTCTCTGGTACTGCTCTTTGGTAAGACCACCGGAGGCGGAGCGGTTCTTTCCGGCTTTGGGGAAGATGCAATCGGATCAATCCTCTCCGGGACAGGAACCCTGATCAAACACATAGCCCCGGTTTTTCTTCTCTGCGATCCCAGGGATATCGGCGTGGCGGAACGGGTCCGGGATCCCCACTTTGCCCTGCCCGCCCTGTATATTTACGATAAGTACCCCGGGGGTACCGGTCTTGCGGAAAGTCTGGCGCGGCGGACAGGAGAACTGTTCCGCTCCGTATACCGGGTACTTACGGAATGTCCCTGCAAAGATGGCTGCCCCTCCTGTGTGGGCCCCGGGGAAAACAAACAGGGAACCGCAGAATTTCTGCGCAGTCTTCAATATGAGTATTAGTTTTTTTTATCCGCAGATTCAGAAGTTTCGATGATTTTGATTTGTCGCAAAAAGTACCAGGTACCGGCGGGAGTACCGTTGGCAAAGGTCATTTCCCGGGAGCTTTCCTGTCCTTCCACGGTTACGGTCCGCTGCTGAAGATCCCAGAGCGTGTCCCGGTCCTCTTTGTCAATACGCCACTCCCGGTCGGTTCCGGTAATAACCAGTTCCATCCCGGGGCCGCTTCCTATAAGCCGCACCTGACCCGTAACCCGGACGGTGTTGGGGGTTTTATCCTGTCCACCCAGCCCCATCAGCATAAGTGCGGAAAAAAATAGAGGCGGGATCAGAAAAAAAAACCTGCGGGGACGCCTGCTACTCCACATCTATTTTCATCCGGGGTAAATACCCTTTACGCCGCAGCATATCCCGGGCATCTATGACGAAGGGCTTTAACGGCTGTACCGCCGACCGGGCCGAAACGGCGCCGGCAGCTTCGTTTGCATTTGCCAGCGATAATATCACGCCGGTAAGCTCTCCGGTTTCTGCTTGTTCAGGCAGCTCATTCATATATCTTCTCAATACGGTACTTGTATTGTAGGTGAGGAGCGCTCCGCCGGGCGAAAGGGCTGTATCGTTGGGAACGGATTCTTTTTTCAGCCCGACGTATTTGATATTTCCGGAAGCCGAAGGGAAAACACCGGGGGTATCGCCGACGACGCTGTACACCCCTTCGCCGGGGTATAAGGGCAGTGATGTTACTCCCGGAAGATATGGTACCTTAAGCTTGTTTTGTATGATGGTATCGTCCTTATACCCATAGCGGCCGCTGGTAGATCGAATATAATTTGCCGCCATCCAGTCTCCCAGCAGACTCCCCCAATCGTTGTATTTCGGATCAATTTTTGCCGCCGCCGCTTTAGTGACCGCTTTGTAATCCGTATCGGATGAGGTGATAATATCCCTGTAAATATCGGTCCCGTCGGATTGCAGCCTAAGCCATTGGAAAAAGAGGTAGGCGGTGGCATAATCATCCAAGGCGGATTTTTCCGTATGATTCCCCCAGACAAAGAAGGTATTCCCCTGGGCAATGGTTCTTTCCCGATCCTCGACAAACCAGTCAAGCCGCTCATCATCGTGATTCGGCGCCCGATAGACGTATTCCGCTGCGGTGGAAAGACCTTCATCGATCCAGGTATCCATAAAGGTTATTGAATTATTGGATCTTCTTCGTACGGTTGCGGTGGCATAATTCATAAGATGCTGCAGTTCATGGGCAAAGGTGGTATTGGAACTAATGGAACCCGGAACGCCGGGATTAGTATCCACATACATCATATCCATCTGATTGGAATACCGTGAATCAAAAAAATTTTCAGCCCAAAAATATCCCGCCACATAACCGGGAGTATTGGGAGTGTAGGTATCTTTAATATCCAGCAGCAGTATGGCCAGTTTTCCATCCCCATCCCCAAGCCAATCGGCCAATTCCAGGGTATTATGGGCAACAACCGGTCCCGTTGGCTCGTACTTAATATCATCTTGTATGCCAAAAACATCTACCATTTTTTGATATATATTAATATCGTATTCTTTCGCTATACTTTCTGCGGTTCTAATACTTACCCCGGCGGTTCTTTCCACCCAGATAACGCATCGTTCCCCCTCCGCAAGCTTAACCGCATTAAGTTGATAGAATTTGGCAGTATCCAGATTCTGAGCCCAGAATTGCCTATCCTCCAGGCCATTATAGGGATTCTCAATCCCCGAGTTGGTGGGACAGGAGCTCATCAGAAGAATCAGTGACGTGACCAGGGCGGCTAAAACAAGTTGTCTCATAATAAAAGGAGTATACCATAACAAATCGCCGGTGAGAATATGCGGGCCACACGAACAAAGAGGATAAAAAACCACAAAGGACACATGTGGTCCGTGGTTATTCCTCATTCGGGATTGCTTCCCCCAAATAATCCTGTCTATACTGGTACAGGGGATGGGGATAGGGATGGGAGAAAATTTACGGGCCCGGCTGCGGCGGATCCGGGAAGCATCGCTTTCAGGGAAAGAGGAACTAAGGCCGGTACCACTTGCAACGAAGTTTCCCGCGCCACTTGCAACGAAGTTTCCCGCGCCACTTGCAACGAAGTTTCCCGCGCAGCACAGAGCGGCCCCGCCCTCCCCTGCTTCGGCTGCCCCCGATATGGCCGCCTTCCCCGGCTGGACACCGGTTGGGTTCCAATCCCTCAAGCGGTCGGTGTTTATGGTTCCCTCCGCGGCGATTCCCGCCAATCTGCCCCGGTCCCTGGGCATCCTCGTCCCGGATCTCCTCCGTTACCCTTCCTTCCCGCTTTCCCCGCCCCGCCGGGAAAACCTGCTCTTCTTCGACCTGGAAACCACGGGCCTTTCCACCGGCCCCGGTACCCTGGCCTTTCTGGCCGCCTTTGGCAGGCTGACGGAGACGCCCCTTGGAGAAGGCTGCCTTCGGGTAGACCAGTACCTGCTCCTGGATTATCCCGGGGAAAACGATTTTCTGGAGGCCATCCTGCAGGAGTTTTCAGCATCATCTTTAATCGTGAGCTATAACGGCAAGAGCTTTGATTCCCAGCTGCTCAAGATACGCTGCCTCATGAACGGTATACGGCCTCCGGAATATTACCAGGCGGATCTTCTCCACCCAAGCAGGCGGCTCTGGAAGCGGGTACTGCCATCCTGTTCCCAGGCTTCGATTGAAACCGCCGTGCTGGATCTGGATCGCAGCGGGGATATACCCGGCTCCATGGCTCCGGATATCTGGTTTTCCTTTCTGAAAACCGGGGATCCTAGGGAACTGATGGGAATCTGCGATCACAATGCAAGGGATATATTTGGCCTCCTGGCGATCCTGGGCGCCCTGTGCGGGATAGCGGAGGAACCCTGCGGCGGGGGTGAAAAATTCCGCTGCGATCCGGAAAGTCTTGCCCTGTGGTGGCATAGGGCGATCCGTATCTACGGGGAAAAAAATTTTGGCCCCGGGACGGCAAAGACCGGAGAAACCCTGTTACGGGCTGCGGCGGAACGGGGACACCGGCGGGCCGCCTACACATACTATCGTAAACTGGCGATAGAGGCGGAGTGGAAAAGGCGGGATCCGGCATCGGCCCTTGGGTACGTTAATTTGTTCTTGGCGTTACCCGAAATTCAGGATACTATGGGAGACGAGATGTTCCACCGCCGTGAACGGCTCGTGGAAAAAATTGAAACAAAGGGAAAACTACTATGAATATACGGCTTTTAACGATTGAGGATTACGATGCGGTTTACTCGCTATGGAAGATTTCTACGGGCATAAATTTAAGGACCCTGGATGATTCCGAAACGGGGATCAGAAAATTTTTGGAGCGGAACCCCCACACCTGTTTTGCGGCGGAAGAAAACGGCGAGCTGGCGGGAACCATATTGGGGGGCAATGACGGGCGCCGGGGGTATATATACCACATTGCGGTAAAGGCGAATTTCCGCAACCAGGGTATTGGAAGATCCCTGATTGAATCGGTAGAAAAGGCCCTCATCCAGGAGGGGATCAACAAGGTCGCCATGGTATCAATTAAGACCAATGTTGGGGGAAACCGCTTTTTACGGGCCTGCGGATACCCCATCCGGGAAGATATTGTGTACCGGAATAAGAACCTCAACACCGAAAATAATTAGGAAGCGTCGATGTTTAACAGTATACGGGGAACCGTTACCGGAAAAATTGATGACACACTGCGGATCCTCACCGGGGGTCTTGAATGGGAAATCATCGTACCCCTTACGGATATGGGCCGCTTCCCCCTTCCCGGTGAGGAGGGGCAGGTCTATACCTGGCTGTATCACCGGGAGGACCAGATGCGGCTCTTCGGCTTTGCCGATGAAATCCGGCGCGCTACCTTTTTGGAACTCCTCAAGGTTGAAGGCATAGGCCCCAAGGCGGCGGTGAAGATCATGGGGGGCATAAGCCAGACAGAATTGCAGCGGGCCCTGGACACCGAAGATGTGGGCCGCCTGGAAGCGGTACCCGGCCTGGGAAAGAAGACCGCACAAAAGATGATCCTCGCCCTTAAGGGAAAACTGACAAGCGGCAGTGACAAGCCCAGGGCGGCCTCCCCCCACGGCGACCTGGTAACAGCCCTGGCAGAGATGGGTTACGATCAACGCTCAGCCGCAGACGCCCTGGCAAAGGCCGAAGCATCCCTGCCGCCCGGCTTAAGCGGGGCAGAACTGGAGAAGGCGCTGTTCAGACAGGCAATACTGTATTTGAGCGGAGCGTAACCAAGCTGTCATTCTTTTCACGATTTTTCTGGTATGACTAAAGCAAAATCTATCCTCACCCCTTTAAGGGGGTATATGGGAACATCGGTTCCCACAAATTTGAGGAGGAAAACCATGGCCATCCACAACGCCAGGGACAATAGCTTTAAGCTCATCCTGGGTAACCACCAGCTTTTTGTCGAGTTTTTGCGGGACTATCTGAATATCGATCTGCTCAAGGATGTTCAGCCCGAGGACATTGAGGACATGAGCGAACGGTTCCTACCGCTCTTCCAGGACAACCAGGACTCGGACACGGTCAAGCGGATCAACCTGAAGGGCGAGCCGCCCATCTTTGTCATTGCCCTACTGGAGCACGAGTCCAAGGTGAATTTCAGGTCGAGTTTCAAGATGTTCCAGTACATCTGTCTCATCCTGGACAACTACGAAAAAGAAATTAACAAGGAGCAAGAGGGCGCCAGCGCAAAGAAGGGCTTCCGGTATCCGCCGGTACTGCCTATCGTTTTCTATGACGGAACGGACCCTTGGACGGCGGAGCTAAACTTTCTGGACCGGACCGCCCTAAACCAGGTGTTCCAAAAGTACATCCCCAAGTTTGAATACCTCCTGGTGGACCTGAACCGGTACGCGCCGGAGGATCTGGTCCGGTTTGGCGATGCACTGTCCCTGATTATGCTGATCGACAAGCTGGAGACCTGGGACGGGGAGTCGCTTCTGAACAAGATGCCCCCGGACTACCTCGAACGGATGGCGTTGAAAATCCCCAAGGAATTGACTAGACTGATAACGGATGTGATGAGCACCCTGTTGAATCGGCTTAAGTTTCCCGAGGAGGAGACGCGGACCGTGACCAATTATTTCACCGGGAAGGAGGAACGGGGCATGTTTGAGCATGTGGTAGAAAAAGTTCTGGAAGACAGACGCCGCGCCCGAGAGGAAGGCAAGGAGGAAGGTGAGAAAGTCGGCAAGGAAGAAAAAGCCCTGGAAGCCGCACGGAATTTCCTTGGAATGGGATTGAGTCCGGAGCAGGTTGCCAAAGGAACCGGCCTTGACCTTGCAACCGTCAAAAATATTTCCTTACCATAAGGGTGGCGGCGTGGCTGGGCTTGACTTGGCATTTAATATAAGATTCAATATCTTTTCCTATTCACCCTTGCGTCTCTTCGGTGCCGAATCAAGTTTAGCCTATAGCTTAAATCCTATTCCTAAATTTATAGAAATGCCATGTGTTTCATATGAATACTCGCCCAGAAAATTATCGTTGTACTGCCCATCCCATTCCCTCAAATCATCGTTTGTTTTTTCGTATTCACTGTTAAACTTAAAACCATAGGAACCATTAATGCGAAAATATGTTGTAGGGTTTAGTGCATAATCCATTCCCGCGCCAACCCGCAGCCACAGCGCGCTATGTTTTGACGACTCAAACTGTCCGGAAATCAGCGCAAATCCATACTCAACGCCGGCAAGGGGGAAAAGGGTGATTTTAGAAAATTTAAACGGATATTTTCCAAATAGTCCAATATTCAAAATGCCAAAACCATTCCCCCATTGTGAATCCTCATGGAAATTAACATCCCTATTATCCAAACTCGTTCTGCCATCAATCCAGTAGCCGGTTGTTCCGGATAACTGAGCATACATAAAATCTACGCTTACCAGCGCGTATATCAGATCCAAAAACATACCGCCGCCTATATTATATCCCGTTTGATCAAATGAATAATCGCCCAGTTCATATTCCACTTCCATGGTACGAAATAGCAGACCCCCTTTCAAACCTCCGCCCATACTGAACCAAGAATCGTTTTGCTGTAAAACGGGGGCCGGCTTAGCTTCGCGTTGTTTTGTTATGCGCTTCGCTGTGCTCGTTGATGCGGCAGGCTGTCCCAATAAGACGGCCATAGTATCGTCCGTTAGTATCGTTCTTGTTTCTATACCGTGAATCGCCGCTGTTTCCACATCTATTGCCCGTAGGCGCAGCCGGTAATTTGAACCAAAGGGATCGATTGAGCCGGAAATTATAATTTCCGCTCCAAGTTTCTTTCCTATGGATTGTGCCGATACATCGCTTACCTCTCCGGAAAGCTGAAAATCCATTTCCTGTTGTATCAGCTCAAGATTTTGACGATCCACAATGGTATAATTTCTTTTTTGAAGAAAATATTTGATTATTTCATCAATTATATATTCCGAAAGAGTGGCGCTTTCTGATTGCATATTCAAGACGACTATTTTCGTACCCGGTGTTATAATTTCTGAAAAATTATTAACAGACTCGCTGATCCCCGTATCAATACCGGCAGCTTCCTGGGCGTTAATAAGTTGATTGAATCCTAAAAATCCAATAATACTCAAAAACAATATCACCTTCTTCATAGGTTTTAGTATTTACTACATTGGAGTATATAGTCAATGGTTTGGGTTTTATTACGAAAAATTTAATAAACCTACAAAAATGTAGGTTTATTTATCTCATGGGTAGGTATCGCTGCCTTTAATCGCAGGTTTTTTGAAGGTTTCGGGGCGGACTTGTATCCCTTGTGAAAATAATCCCTCCCAGGCTATAGTACTCCCATGGGAAAAAGCAAATCCGGCAATCCTAATTTTCCTCCGTCCGTTGAGGATATCCCCAAGGGGACTTTGTCCCCAGGACTGCTCCACGGCGAGCTTATAGCGGAGGAGGATACACGGGATCATTCCCTCCGCCCCCATAGTTTGAAGGAATTTCTGGGACAGGCGGCGATGAAGGAAAACCTGGAGGTCTTTATCAAGGCTGCCAAGGCCAGGCAGGAGAGTCTGGACCACCTGTTTTTGATCGGACCCCCGGGGCTGGGAAAGACCACCCTGGCCCAGGTGATTGCCCACGAGCTGGAGACGGAGATTGTCCAGACTTCCGCGCCGGCATTGGAAAAGCCAAAGGACCTGGTAGGGATACTCACCAGCCTGAAGGATCGGAATGTTTTTTTTATAGACGAGATACACCGGCTCAAGCCCGCCATCGAAGAGATGCTCTACATCGCCATGGAGGACTACGAGATGGACTGGATAATAGGCCAGGGACCGGGGGCGCGGACATTGCGGATTCCCATCAAACCCTTCACCTTGATTGGGGCTACCACCAAGGCGGGGAATGTCTCAAGCCCCTTGGTAAGCCGCTTCGGTATCCCCTGTCGTTTTTCCTTTTACGAGAAGGCGGATATGGAAGCCATAGTCCTCCGCTCCGCAGGAATACTGGAAACTAAAATCGATAAGGATGCTGCATCGCTCCTGGCCGCCT
The DNA here is from genome assembly GCF_000297095.1 of Treponema primitia ZAS-1. NCBI lineage: Bacteria > Pseudomonadati > Spirochaetota > Spirochaetia > Treponematales > Treponemataceae > Treponema > Treponema primitia. Next base: position 15,767 of record NZ_AEEA01000103.1, read on the forward strand.
CCGCCCGGGGTACTCCGCGGGTAGCGAACCGGCTGCTCCGCCGTATGCGGGACTTTGCCCAGGTGGCCGGGGCGGCTTCAATCACACAAAAAGTGGTGGCAGAAGGACTGCGCAGGCTGGAGATAGATCATCTGGGCCTGGAAAAACAGGACCGGGAAATCCTGGCCATGATCATCAAGCGCTACAACGGGGGCCCCGTGGGCGCAGAAACCCTGGCGATTTCCATAGGGGAAGGGGTGGATACCCTGGAGGATTACTACGAACCCTACCTGATCCAGGCGGGGCTCCTCCAGCGTACCCCCCGGGGCCGCATGGCTACCGCCTTAACCTATGAACACCTCAAACTTCCCAAGGGCAGCAATGAAACTAACGGACTTCTCTTTTGATCTCCCCCAAAACCTGATTGCCCAATACCCGCCGGAACAGCGGGGGCAGAGCAGGCTCATGGTTCTGGATCGGGTACAGCACAGCCGCTCCCATCACCGTATGGCGGATCTTCCGTCCCTGCTTGAACCGGGGGACCTCCTGGTCTTTAACAATTCTAAAGTCAGGAAGGCCCGTATCTACGGAACAGGATCCGGCGGCAGCCTCGGCCGGGTAGAATTTCTGCTCCTAACACGCCGGGATCCCCACACCTGGACGGTCATGGCGCAACGGACAAAACGCCGCCGCATCGGGACCCGCTATGTTTTTGCGGATGGACTGGAAGCGGAAATCACCGGCGAAGAGGGGGAGCTCCGTTTACTCCGCTTTGACCGCCCCATTGACGAGGCCTGGCTTGACCGGTACGGACACATTCCCCTGCCCCCCTACATCAGGCGTGAGGATACCCCGGCGGACAGTGAACGCTACCAGACCGTTTACGCCGCCGTCCCCGGTTCCGCAGCGGCGCCCACGGCGGGGCTCCACTTTACCGAGGAAATCCTCGCGCGCCTTACCGAGGGGGGTATAGAAAGCGCCTTTGTCACCCTCCATGTGGGGCTTGGTACCTTCCTCCCGGTGCGCAGCGAAAACATCGAGGATCACCGGATGCACGAAGAAAACTATTCCATTGATGAGGACACCGCCGCCAAAATCGAACGGGCAAAGGCGGAAAAGCGCCGGGTTATCGCCGTGGGTACCACCAGCGCCCGCACCCTGGAGTCCGCCTGGGATGGCAGCGACCAGTTCGGGGAACTTCGCTGCAAATTGCGCCGTGGCGAAGGGGCCACATCTATTTTCATCTACCCCGGCTATACCTTTAAGCTTGTGGACGCCCTGTTCACCAACTTCCACACCCCCGAATCGACCCTGCTGATGCTGGTATCGGCTTTTGCTGACGCAAAACCCGGCGCCTTTGCGGGTAGAGAATTCATCCTGGACTCGTACCGGGAGGCGGTAGAATTGGGTTACCGCTTTTTCAGTTACGGCGACGCCATGTTAATCGTCTAGCGGAGCCCTCAACCTTCCCCAGGGATTACCGATAATAGAAGGAGGTTCAAAAAATATTTTCGGAGGACGATAATGAAACGTTACTGTATAAAATGCGGATCAAATCAGGCTGCATATTGTGATATCCTTGAACAGACCGCCGATGGGTACCGGGTCCGCATAACCAGGATTACCAATGGGTATGAAAAAACACTTGACGATTTTATGGACAACCAGCTTTTTGAAACCTGCGTTAAAACCGGGTATATTTTTGAGATGAAAGAAAGCGCCAGTTCTGTCGCCTGAAAAAGCTTCTCCAATAGGCAGAACGCCCCTGGCTGTGGATAGTTGCTTTTTATTTACAATTTCCTTAATCCCACTCAAAACCTACTCTAAAATCGCCGTTTCCCAAGGTACCGGCGTTGTCCCCGATAATGGGGGCGCGGTCCCCATTGGATGTCCCGGAATCGCTTGCGATGGGTAGGCTAGGCGTCAGAGACTGGGCGGCCGCTTCAAAGGGCGATACCACCCGGTTGTTTGCTTCATCAAAATAACTATTTCCCCTTCTGGCGACAAAGACCTTCCGTCCATTGGCAAGGGAGTATTGGACACGCCCATTGTCAACATGGAGGTTCATGGTATCCATTTCAAAGGAGGTTCCCCGCACCGATGCGGTTGCGGTGGGGCTCCGCACGGTAAAATCGGTCTTGCCTCCCGAGGGGGGCGTCACATCGGCCCGGATTCTTCCGGTTTGCAGTTGCAGCGATACTGTCTCGTTACCATCGTTGTTTATGATTTCTTCCAGGCTTAAACGGGTAAGGGGCCGTATGGTTAGGGTGGAGTTCCCCAGGGCAATTATTGCGCTGCTTTTAAAGCCCGTGGATATCAGGGTGTTCTTCGTCAGGGTATCTCCCGCTGCGGCGGGTGTCCATGCGCTTTCGTTTGTGATTTTAAGCGTTACATCCCCGGTTAATTCCCGGATAAAAGCGTTTTCCTGGGCAAAGATTGACACCTGGCGCCCCGGAAACCATATACCGATCAGCGCTAACAGTACCAGTATTTCTTTTTTGCATAGCATCATGTGTCTCCTAAAATGAAAGAATGGTTCCTAATGAAACGCGGTACTTTAAATCCGCATCGCTGCGGAAAGCCTTGCCTAAGGCGGGGAAGAAGGCGCCGCCGCCAAGGGTGAACGAAAGGTCTGTAAGGGGCGCCCAGGTAAGGCCGCCGTAGATCTCGCCCCCCAGGAGGGGGGAACGGGAGTCGGGGTCAAGGTCGCTGTCCGTATAGGTAAACGAATCGGTTCTGAAAAGATAGGCCGCCGAGATTTCCGCAGAAAGGGTGTTGTGCAGCCGCGCGGCGTATTCCGCCTCGGCCAGGGCCAAGCCGGAGAGCCGGGGCCGCAGGACTTTGCCCTGGGCCACGGTGTTTATGGGCAGAAAGGCGGTAACCGTGTCATTCCACGCTCCGGAAGAAACGGCGCCGCCAAAGCGTATGCGGTCTTCCATCGCGCTGGGGAGGAGCCAGACCAGGTGGGCGGCGGCGGCGAAACTCATGGCGGGGTCGGTGTCTTCAATCTCCTGCATCCCCAGAATGCCGCCGAATTCGGCGTTCCAATCATCCAGAAAAGGGACGCCCAGTTTTACTTCCGCGTACTGGGTATGGATTGTCGCAGTATCGCTATCGTTCATATCATATTGCCCAAAGACTGCGAAGGCAAGGTCGCTGCCGGTATCGAAAAGGGCGGGTATCTCCAAACTTACGCCATAGACCAGCCGCCGGGAGGCGAAGTAGACATCCCGGTCGTGGTAGTCGGTGAGGTCTTCGCTGTTCATCACGATGTAGGCGTTCCGTTTGTTGAGGAGCCCGGTGTAAAAGGCGCCGACGGAAAGGCGGGTCTTTCCCAGGTCGGCGCTGAGGGCGAGCCCGTCAAAGAGGCCGGTGGCGGCGAGCTGGAGGGGTTCCTGCCAGAACAGGCGGCCCAGATCAAGGTGCAGGCCGGGTGCGGCCTCGCAGCTGAACTCAAAGCGATACAGCTCCGGGACGGACTTCCATTCTTCGTTCGCCAACTCTGCGGTGATGCCCCCGGAAAGGTAGAGGTCCCCCTTTTCTCCAAGGGGAGCGGCGAACCAGGGCATCACCGTTCCGGTGTATTCAAAGCTGCCGTAGGGTTCATCACCATTACTGAGCACCGGAGATTGGTTTAGCACCAGCCCAAAATCCTGGGCCGCCGCCATGACCGCGCACAGGAATACTAATAGGCCGATGAGGGCTCTTTTTACTTTCATACTGATGGGCCTCTTCGAACCGGAGCTTCCGTGTATTCAAGGACCCGGCCGAGTATTTGCAGCAGCCGCTCCCCGGAAACTTTCTGGGTGGCATAGGCGCGGCCCTGTATCAGGCCCCGGTAGACTAAATCCCGGTAGGCGTACCGGCTGCCGTGGGACAGGGTAAACATGAGGCCCCCCTTGATGCCCGCCGCCTGCATGATGAGGAGCGATACGCCCCCCAGGGTGACGGCGCTGTCCGCCCTCGCCTTCCTGGGCAGCCAGTTCCGGTTCAGCGCAAACTGGTAGGCGTCGCCGGGGGTGGTTCCCCCGGGGACCGCCTCCACCGACGAAAGGACCAGCCACGCCGCGTCCTGGCAGCTCACGATCGGCGCCCCCAGGAGCCGCTCCAGTTCCCCCGCGGTTTCGGCGTGGGCCCTTGGGGCGGAGAGCAGGGCGGCGGCCAGGGTGCAGAGCAGTAACAAATATCGTTTCATGATGTTCCTTCTATAACTGCCATCCAAGATGCCTGCTTACCATCCGAAGCTCATCCCATAGGTGCCCGTGGGCAAGCCACCGGTGGCGGTGTGGGGTACGGTCTCCCAGGACAGTACGGGGTAGGGATAGTCCGTGCCAAGGTACTTCCAGTAGTCGTTGACGCCGACGGTAAAGTTCCAGTTAAGGCCGACGGTGATAGGGACGGCGCTACTGATAGGCATTGCGCTGATGTAGATTGCTTTATTCGTCTCTCTCTGGAAATCTTCGCGGAAAAGGGTGACATTATTGTAGTTGCCGTCAGTAGAATAGGCTGTATAGCCGTCAAGGTTAACAACAGAGGTTACCGCCGGTGTAAAGATGATGTTTGCTGCGGCAAAGTTGAAGGTGTCGGTGGTAACACTGTCACCGATACCATGCACTACAGGATTACCGTTACCTTTGATGGTGCTATTCAAGGCAATGCTGTTGTTGACCTTGTTACTATTGCTCGTATTCCCCACAATACCGCCGGCATAGGCGTTTCCGGTAACAGCGGCAGGGGTCCCCACCGCTTCAACGGTTCCCAGGGCGTAGGTGTTGGTAATTTCCTGGGAAGAGCCGAGCTCGCCCGCAATGCCCCCGGCAATACCCTTGACTCGTCCGTCGGCTTTGACATCGGCGTAGGCATAGCTGTTTTCAATCTTATAGCCCGTGCCGGTAGCGATACCCGCAATGCCCCCTGCATAGGCGATCCCGGAGCTTGTATTGGAGGCGGTGGCGGTGATAGTCCTGTCGGTGGCGCCATTGGCGGCGGCATAGGAGGATCTGACGTTGCCACTGGCAGAGTAGCCCACAATACCCCCGGCATACCCGCTAATAACGGCGCTTATCTTTACGCCTCCGGTAAAGGAGCTTTTTTCGATGTTGCCGTAATTGCCCCCGACGATACCCCCGGCAATGGCCACTGCCCCGGTGGAACCGCCAAAGAGGGTGCTTGTCGTGTCGGTGGAGGTACCCTTCACGGTGATGGTTCCTACCGCATGGGAATTGGTGATGGCTATGTTGGAATAGCCTGCAATGCCCCCGACCAAAACCTCTGGGGCGCTTGCTCCGATGTCCCCGGTTCCGATGTCCCCGGTTCCGATGTTCCCGGTAAAGGTATTGCCTGCGAAGGGGTGGGAACCGTCACCGTTGAGTCTTCCGGTGATCCCGCCAATCTCCAGGCTGGCTCCTAGTATGTTGTTGGTTGCATAGATACCGCCGTCGCCGAGGACCGAAACGGTAATCCCCGTGGCTGTTGTATTACCAAGGGCTCCCGCAAGGCCGCCCACCCTCGTGGGGCTAAAGGTAAGCTCTAGCGGGGAGTCTTGGGTGCCAAACGCGTTTGCGGCATATTCCACGGTTAGATCCGTAATCGTCGCCTGAGTGGCGTTGCCGAAGAGTCCCAGGTACTGCCCCATTAATGCCGTGGGGGCGAAGCTCTGGATGGTTATCTTCTTTCCGCCGCCGTCAAAGGTGGCTCCAAAGGAGGTCGTGTCATCGCCGAGGGGAGTCCATGGATCGGTAAGGGTAATGTCGTTCACCAGGTGGTAGGTTTTCCCCGAGGTAATGGAAAGGTCGCCCGGCCCAATGCGCCGCAGTTCCTCTTCATTGTGGATGAAGTAGGTCGAAAGACCCGCCTCGTAGTTGGAGTCTAGAATCATGGAGATGGTCTCCGTTACAGGGACATCGTGAGCAATGGCAACAGCTTTGGCGCCATTGCCCACCAGGTTTGTGTAGGCATTGTCATCATAGGCAGTAGCGTTAATGGTCCAAGACCCCTCTTCCAGGGTTAAGCTCTTTTCGCTAACCGCTCCCAGGGTCAGGGTGTAGCTCCCGATGGTGGCATGGGTAAAAGTGAGCTTGTAATACAGAGGGATGGTGGGATCGCCTGCCCACGCAACGGCCCGGGAAGCGGCCCGGCCGGCTGCCGCAGGCGGCGCTATAGCCGTGCCGGAGAGGACTATGGTGATTCTCCCCTTGCCAGCTTCCATGGGCGGCTCTTTCCGGGCGCTGTCCGGCGCGGCGGGGAGGTCGCAGGAAATGACCGCGAAGGCGACCATCAAGGTCATCACGATGAATCTAAATATCTTTTTCATAACATACTCCTCTTTATAGTTCTCCACTCAGGAGAAATAGCTTTATAGATAAGCATAGCGCGTTTAACCGAAGATGCCGATTTCTTTTGGCTAGACTTTGGGGGTAAAATCTAGACTTTTGTCTAGGTTTTATTCGCAAGCGTTTTACCCGTGGGGGCTAATGAGCCCGTTGGCCACGGCGTATACCACGTACTGCATGATGCTGTCGTAGCCGGTTTTATTGAGGATGCCGGTGATAACCGCCTTGAGGGTGCCTTCGGAAATGTTGAGTTCCTGCTCGATAAAACTGCGATCCCGGGCTTGGGCAAGGAGGCGCAGGATCCGCATCTCCCGGTCGGTAAATTTCGGGCTCAGGGCCGCCAGGGTGGGGACATGGGTGGGAAAGGTGCCGTATCCTGCCATGGTTCCCCGGATTATCTGTAAGAGTAAATCGTTCTTTACGTTTTTATAGACAAAGCTATGAGCCCCGGCTTTTCGTGCGGCCTCGATAAAGGTAATCTCCGGGAAGGCGGTTATGATGATGATCTTGGTGTCCGGGAATTCAGCCAGAATTTCCTGGGTGGCGCTTATGCCGTTAATTTGTGTATGGCTGCTTTCTTCCTGCGCCAAGCCCCGGTGGGAACCGCCGTTTACCAGGTTGTCGTCGGTAAGCACATCCATAAGGATAAGGTCAGGCCGGTTCTGACGGCAGAACTCCAGGGCATCCCCGGCATGTTCCAGGGCGCCGACGACCTCCATATCCTTCTCGCCGGAAAGTATGGTGGTCAATGCTTCCCGGAGCATGGTCATGTCCTCAACAATCAGTATGCGTATCATGTGCATCTCCATTGTCCAACAGGGTACCGGCTATCAATCTGAAAAACCTTAACTTTTAGCCAGACTTTTAGCCCTTTGTTAAGACTTTTCTCCAGAGCCTGCTGCGGCGCTGAGCTGTTCCACAAATTGTTTAAAGGAATCGTAGAAACCGGGGCCATGTTCCCGGATCCCCGGGCTATCCTCCTCCCTGCCCAGGGCTTCGAGGACCCCAGCCTCCGCCGAAAGGGCATCGGCGCCTATGGAAAAGAGTGCGTTCTTGAGGGCATGCATAAGGGTGGCAAAAAAGAGAAAGCTTTGGTCCGCAACTTGCAACGAAGTTTCCCGCGCTGGCGCCGGCTGACCCCTGTCTGCGGGAGCCGGAACGGCCGCAAGCTGCTGGAAATGAAACAGTACGTGCCGCAGGGTGTTTATGCGTTCTTTGCTGTCTTCGCAAAAGCTGCTGAGCACATAGCGATAGCCCTCTTCTTCGCCGCCGGTGCGTTCAAGCCCCGCGGCGGTATCCAGGCCGTCCAGGTCCGGGAGTGCGCCGTTCCCCGCAGGCGTCCCGGCAGCGGCAGACGTCTCGTCTGTGGCAGACGGGGCAGCTTCTTCCACCAGCACCGGGCCCTGTTTTCTTTGGGGATAAAGCGCAGGAGGGTTTTGTCCAGGTCCACCGCTTTGAGGGGTTTGCTCAAGAAGCTGTCAAAGCCCTTGGAAGCGAACATCTCATCATTGCCGATAAGGGCATTGGCGGTTACCACAACGATGGGTGTTTTGTTCCCCCCTTGCCGCAGGCGGCGGACCGTTTCGACGCCGTCCATGCCGGGCATCATGTGGTCCATAAAGACCAGGTCGTAGCGTGTCGCTGCCATTTTGGCGATGGCTTCTTCGCCGCTGCCGGCGCTGTCGGTTTCAAGCTTGTACAGGCGTAAATAGCCCTGGGCCACCTGGATATTGGAAGGGACATCGTCCACTACCAGGACCTTGGCCGCCGAAAGATCCGCCCGCGGAAAATTGATTTCCGCATGGCGGCGCTTTTCGTGGTAGCTGAAACTCTCCAGGGCGGCGGCAGTGGCCCTTCCCATGGGCTGCCCGTCCAGCCGTTTCTGTCGCACCCGGGCGGTAAACACGCTGCCCTTGCCATATTCGCTTTCCACGGTGATGGTCCCCGCCATAAGCTCCACCAGCTGCCGGGTAATAGCGAGCCCCAGCCCGGTGCCTTCGATGTCCCGGTTCAGCTCCTGGTCCGCCCGGCCGTACTCGTCAAAGATACTGCCCAGGGCTTCCGCTTTAATGCCCAGGCCGGTGTCGGAAACCACAAACACTAACACTATGTCTTCAGCAGCATCCCTGTCTTTTTCAAAACCCACGGCAAAGCGCACTTCCCCTTCTTTGGTGTATTTAATGGCGTTGCTTAAAAGGTTGTTCAGTATCTGCCGCAGCCGCAGCTCATCCCCAAAAAGATTGACCGGGAGGGCGTGGTCCAGTTCCAGGATAAAGTTGATGGGCTTATCCCGGATACGCACCGTATTAAAGGAGACCGTGTCGTTTATTAAGCTGGGCAGGTCGTATTCCACCGGCAGCAGTTCCAGTTTGCCCGATTCAATTTTTGAAATATCAAGCACATCATTAATGATTGAAAGCAGGATGGCCCCTGACTGGTGTATCTGTTCCAGGCGGCCTTTCTTGTTTTCATCCCCCCCTGCGGCATACAGTTCAAGTTCGCTGTAGCCCATGATCGCGTTAAGGGGGGTGCGGATTTCGTGGCTCATGTTGGCAAGGAAATTGCTCTTTGCCTGGGAGGCGGATTCCGCCAGAGCGGTTTGCTCCCGCAGGGCAAGGGTACGCTGCTCCACCGTGGTCTCCAATGAGGCATTAAGGTCGGTCAATTCCTGGTACATTTCGGAAAAGCGCCGGGAAAGGATCAGGGCGGCCCCCAGGGTAAAGACCGTAAACCCATACCGGGAAGTAAGGATGCCCCAGTTAAGAAAGGCGGAATCAATAAAGTCGAAGATGCCGGTGATAAACGCAAACACAATGCCAATGGCAAGGTTCCCCATGGGCTCGTGAACAAGGTTCCACCAAAGGTCTTCCGCCAAGGTAAAGGCCGTGCCGTCATCGCGGCGGCGGGGCGCTTCCTTCCACGAGCGGTAAGCGCGGTAGAAAAACTCGTACCCAAAGTTGACGCTAAAGATATAGAGGATCTCCACCACCCCAAGGCCATAAAAGATATTGATGCAGTCCTCGCCGTACTGGGGGGCAAAGAAGAGCTCCGTCACCACCATGGCCAGGCTTATCCAGAGCATCACCTTGGCAGGCAAGCGAATCCTGCCCTGGGTAAGGCTCTGAAAAAAGCAGCTGAGTAGGGGGAGAAAAAAGAAAAGCGTGGCAAATTCCAGGCGGGACCATATATTGGTATCCGGGCTAAAGGCATAGATGCATGAAATCCGGGTGAGGAAGTATATCCCCAGGCAGAGCGAAAAGGCGCCGTAGTAGAGGTTGTACCGCACGTCCCGGCGCTGGAAAAACAGGATAAAATGGTAGAGCCCCAAAAAGATATAAATGCCTATCAGGGCAATGGTCACCGTCTCGCTGCTTGCCGCCGCTATCACTTCGTAGTCGTCGATATAGACCGGAGTGCCGTAATAGAGCCCCAGGTTATCGTGGTTGGGATCCCCCGCCAGGTGGATAGTCAGGGTGTTGGCGCCCTCCACCAGGAGATCCTCGTCGAAGGGGAAGCGCACCTTCCGCTGCGCCCGGTGGGAAACAATTTCCCCCGCCGCATCCAGGTGCAGCTCGTTCTTAATCAAGTGGCCGTTAAGGTATATTTCCCAGTTATCCCCCAGGGCGGCAATAAACAGCCCCGGTACTTTTTCGACGTCCTGCCGCATAAAAAGGAGGGTGTCGTACCCCACCTCAAAGGGGATTACATAGGTAAAATGCTCCACCCTATTTCCAAAGGGCGAAAGGAACACCCGCCGCGGAAGCCCCTGGAACTTCTCCTTGACGATCACCAGGGCGCTGTCTCCCGCCGCCGCGATTTCGCGCCATTCCGGCCCCATGGGGGATCCCAGGGCATCCGCCGGATCGAAGCCCTTTTTGCCATACAGGGCGTATTCCCGGAGGTTGATATAGACAGGGCTATCCCCCGCCCGGTGGGAGGAGAAGAAGAAAACGAGGACTATAAGGATGATCGAAGCCGCCACCAAAAGTGCGGCTGCCGCCAAAACCGGGGCGGCCTTTAAAATATTTTTCATTGATTTGGCGCTTTCAAGCATTAAGAATAGCACAGAGAAAGAAAAATGAGCTAGCCATGCGGCTCAGCAATGCCGTGGTTTGGGCAAATAATATAAAGAGCTTAGATTCATGGCTTCTTTTCTCTTAACATGCATGATATGCTACCTAAAAGGGGTTTGTCAGTTTTGACAATAAACCATGATTAAATCATTCAATGAAAAGGAATCCGAAAAAATCTTTAATGGTATGGTGTCTAAGAGATTACCCTTGGATATCCAAGCAAGGGTATTCACTAAGCTGACTGATGCCGTAGTATGTAATACGGAATAAATGAGGAGTTTTTATGGATGAACATATTCAAATTGACCATGTTGGTAAGTATCTGCAAGAGGAGTTTTTAGAGCCCTGGAAACTTTCACAGAACGCATTGGCACGGGCTATTGATGTTCCTCCCAACCGTATAACTGATATTGTAAATGGTAGACGAGGTATCAGCGCCGATACGGATTTACGCCTGACCAAACTGTTTGGCCTTTCAGAAGGTTATTTCCTCCGCTTTCAGGAGCATATTGAGACAACCTTAGCAAAGCGTAAAATTGAGCATATCTTGAAACAGATAAAGCCTTTAAAGGCAGCTGTGTAGATAATGACAAAAACGAAAAACCAGAAAAAAATATAGACTTACCACAGTTTGGCGGACAGTACAACCTGATAAAGTAATGATTGTTCGACATCAATATGGTCCGAATAGATATTTTGCTTTTTTAAGGCTTGGAGTTCTCCGCACCGCATACCGGTCAATGACAACGCCGCAAAAAGAAAAAGCCGTAAATCCTTGTATTACAAAGACTTACGGCCATAGGGCTAAGATCCCTTAATCGGGCAACCCGGATTCGAACCGGGGACCCCAAGTCCCCCAGACTTGTACGCTAACCAACTGCGCTATTACCCGAACAAGTGCATACACACTAGTAAAAAGGACTTTATCATAAAAAATCACAGTATGTCAACGCGTATTCTCAGCCTTTCGCCGTCGAAATCTCCCGGCTGTCCCCGTCCCCGCAGGCTATCCACCGGGTTTCCCAGGGTTCCAGGGCTATTTCGTCCGGGAAAAGGTCCGCCGAAAGCCCGTTCACCCGGACCTTGAGTACGGCGGGTTCCGCCCCCATATTCTGGATGCAGAGGACCCAGCGTTTACCCGCCGGCCCTCGTAATAGGGCGAATACTGCGCCGTCGGTGTCCAGGACTTTTTGGGGCGCCCTGGGGGAAAAGGCTTCCTCGGCTTGGCGGAAGTGGAGGAGCCGGTTAATGCCGTTGTTTATCAGGGAGCGGAGGGAACCGCTTTCGTCCAGTTCCTTTTCCACCCGGTCTATGGGGGGGCGCTCACGGTTAATAGCCCGGTTATAGCCCAGCAGTTCCGGGCCTTCCGTCCAGGCTTCGGAGCCTATCCAACTGTGGAAGTACACCGCGGGGAGGCCGGATAGGGAGAGGAGTACCGCCTGAGCAGCCAGAAAAGCGCGGGCGCGGATTTCCGCTGAGCCCAGGGATGGGGGCGCAGTAATACTGAGGTAAGAGCAGTTCAGCTCGTAGGGGATGGGACCTTCCGGAGTGTTCTTGTAATTTACCAGGGCGCCCCGCTTCTTGGCCTCCTCGACGGTTGCGGCGAAGGCGGTGTCATCCACCAGGCCTTTAGCGGGGATCACCCCTACCCCGTCATGGCTTGCCAGGTAGTTGAGAAAGAACCAGCCCTTCCCGGGGGGCGGCAGGGTTTTCGCCCAGGCGCGCAGGGGGCCGGCATCGGCGGAAAGCATACCATGGAGCACCAGGGGCGGCAGGGCGAAGTTATAAACCATGTGGGCTTCATCGCCATCGCCGAAGTAGGCCACGTTTTGGGGGTGGGGTACGTTGGTTTCCGTGAGTATCAGCACATCCAGGTCCAGGGCTTCCGCGACGGCCCGGAACAGTTTTACTACTGCGTGAGTTTTTGGGTGGTGGAGGCAGGGATGACCGTCCTCCTTCCACAGGTAGCCGATGGCGTCAAGCCGGACGATCCGGGCGCCGCGGTGGACGAACTCCAGGAAGATCTTCATAAATTCTAACAGCACCGCAGGATTACTAAAATCATAATCAACCTGATCGGCGCTGAAGGTGGTCCATACGTATATTTCCGAACCATCTTTACGTATAAACGGGGTAAGCAAGGGGCTGGTACGGGGACGTACCACGGATGAAGCATCGTAGTCCTTAGGCCGGGTGGTATACCATCCCGCATACTTCTTGTCACCGGCGAGGAACCCCTGAAACCAATCGCTTTGGACGCTGCCGTGGTTCACCACGAAATCAAAGACCAGCTTAAAACGGCCGCCCAGGGCTGCTATATCATCCCAGGAACCAAAACGATCATCCACCTGCCGGTAGTCCACCACGGAAAAACCATCGTCCGAGGTATAGGGGTGAAAAGGCAGGATGTGCAGATAGCTAAAGCTCCCCCGGTTGCGGCGCTCCAGGAATTTTCCCAGCCTGGCCAGGCCGGTATCCTTCTCCCCGCTCTTGTCCGCCGGCGGGGCAAGCATATCGCCGTAACTTATCAGGAAGGCGTCCTTATGGGTAAACATGGTAAGCCCGGGGCCGCTTTTGACGCTGTTCAACAATCCAAGCAGCTCCGCATAGGTTTCCCGGCCCGTTTCTTCACCATAGATGAAACCTAAAAGCTTTTCCAGCGCTTCTTTTTTGTCCGCATTTACCATTAGAGCCCCCTGTTTTCCATTTGAATTGCCTAATCGCCGCTTGTTGTATATTATAGACGATAATAGATGATACAAGGACATAAAGTAATGAAAAAACCAAATTTATTGTTTACCCTATTGGCAATTCTGCCATTTATCCTGAATGGGACCGGATCTTTTGCCCAGGCTATTCAGGACCAGAGTACAGAAACGACGATTCCCCTCCGTAAAATATCCCTCTTTTCCTCCGGGGTAGCCTACTTTGAGCATGGGGGGGAAATTTCCGGCGACCTGGCCGTTCCCCTCCCCTTCAACCAAGGGGCGGTAAATGACGCCCTAAAGTCCCTGGTAATCAATGATCCCGGTTCAAGTTCCCCTTCGGTACGCTACCCATCGGAGCAGACCCTCTACCGTACCCTGCGGAGTCTGCGGATCGACCTTTCGGGAAACCCCGGGGCCGCAGCGATACTGGAAAACCTCCGGGGAGCGGAGCTCCAGGTGAATACCCCCGCTGCAGTAACCGGGCGTATCCTGGGAGTTGAGTACCGCCGGGCGGATGTTCAGGCTCGGGATGGCGCTTATTACGGTGAACCGGTTCGGGAAGCCTGGCTTTCCCTGGTTACCCCCCAGGGCATACGGGTCATGGCGGTCAAGGACATCAGTTCTTTTTCCTTTACCGACCCCCAAATAAACAACGATCTTAACCGGGCCCTGGACCTTCTCCTGGCATCCCGGGAAGCGGAAACCCGTTTGCTGACCATCTCCCTGCCGGGCGCCGGTCGCCGTACCGTTTCCCTCAGCTATGTTATCCCCGCGCCGGTGTGGAAGGTTTCCTACCGCCTGGACTTAAACCCGGAAAAAGCCCTGCTCCAGGGCTGGGCTATTGTGGACAACGACGGGGATACCGACTGGACCAACGTGGAACTCTCCCTGGTTACGGGCCGTCCGGTTTCCTTTGTGCAGAATCTCTACCCGCCCTACTACCTGTACCGGCCGACCCTGCCCCTGGCTATCGCGGGGATCGCCGAGGCGCGTACCTACGATTCCGGCTGGGGGAATAACCCTGTGGCAGCGGAAGCTGATTCCATGGTTACGGAAGAACAGGAATTTGCACCCAGGGCAAAGATGCTGCGGGAAGCTCCCGCGCCTGCCTCCCCCTCAGCGGCGTACAACTCGGTGCGGCAAAGTGTTGCAGGCGGGACGGCGGAAACCGCCCGGGGGCGGGAACTGGGGGATCAGTTTGAGTTTACCCTGCCCCAGCGCATTACCCTGGAGCGTCAACAGAGCGCCATGTTTCCCCTGGTGGAGGGAACCCTGGATGTGGAAAAAACCCTGGTTTTTGACGGGGCCAAAGCTTCACGGGGGGGCATACTCCACCCGGCTATCAGCGCGGAGATTACCAACACCACGGGGATGAAGCTCCCCGCGGGGCCCATCACGGTTTTTGACGGCGGTTCCTACGCCGGGGATGCCCTGATAGAATTTTTCCCGGTTGGAGAAAAGCGGCTCATCTCCTATGGTGATGACCTTTCCGTGTCCGGCGCGGTGATCGTATCCGGTTCACAATCCCTGCGGGGGATAACCATCAGCGGCGGTGTTATGTCCATCTCCCGGAGAATCACCTTCGAAAAAACTTATACCTTTAGTAACGCTGCGGGGGAGCGGAAGCGGCTCATCCTGGAGCATCCCATTACCCCCGGAACCGATCTGGCCATGCCCGCAGATTTTGATGAGCGCACCGATTCGGTGTACCGCTTTAGCGTGACATTACCGGCGGAACGGGAACTTACCATTACGGTGCGGGAAGAAAGCCCCCGGGAAGAGCGGATCATCCTGGCCCAGCTCCAGGCCGAAATGTTCGCCGCCTATGCCTCAAACCAGGAAATCCCCGCCAATGTCCGCACCGCATTACAGCGGGCCATAGAACTAAAGCGGATCGCCGACACCGCCCGGGCGGATCAGGCGGAACTTGAGGAACAGCGGAGCTACCGGATTTCCGAACAGGACCGGATACGCCGTAACCTGGAAGCGGCGGGTAACCAAACTCCCCAGGGCCAGGAATACCTCAAGCGGCTGGTTGCCATGGACAGCGAAATCGATGCGCTTTCTGCTCAAGTCGATACCGCCCGCAAGGATACCCAAGCCGCCCAGACAGCCTACGAGGCATATCTGGGCGAGCTTAAGCTGTAACCTTATTCCGACGGAAGATCCCCATCAGGTTTACCGGAATCCTCCGCCCGGATCTGGACCCGGCGGATCTTGCCGCTGATGGTCTTGGGGAGCTCAGTGACGAACTCGATGATCCTGGGGTATTTGTACGGGGCGGTGGTTTTCTTTACGTGGTTCTGGAGCTCCAGCTTCAGTTCCTCCGAAGCGGTCCAGCCCTTGGCAAGGATTACCGTGGCCTTAACCACGGTTCCCCGGTCCGGATCGGGTACCCCGGTGATGGCGCACTCCAGCACCGAAGGATGCTCCAGGAGGGCGCTTTCCACTTCGAAGGGGCCAATGCGGTAGCCCGAGCTTTTTATCACGTCATCGGAGCGTCCTACAAACCAGTAGTAGCCATCCTCGTCCCGCCAGGCAACATCCCCGGTATAGTAGACATCATCGTGCCACACACTTTTCGTGAGGGCCTCGTCCCGGTAGTAACCGCCGAACATACTGTCCGGGCGGCGTTTGTCCGTGCGGACTACAAGCTGCCCCTCCTCCCCCATGGCGCAGGAACTGCCGTCTTCCCGGAGCAGGTCAATATCGTAGCCCGGGGACGGCTTGCCCATGGAACCGGGCTTGGGTTCCAGCCAGGGGAAGATGGTGGCCATCACCACCGTAAGCTCCGTCTGACCGTAACACTCGTGGAGCCTGAGCCCCGTACCTGCGAGAAACTGTTCGTAAATTTCCGGGTTCAGGGGTTCCCCTGCCACGGAACAATGTTTAAGCGATGAAAAATCGTATTTTGACAGATCCTCTTTAATAAAAAAGCGGTATACCGTAGGGGGAGCGCAGAAGGTAGTAAGCTTGTACTTGGCGATAACCTTTAACATCGCCTGGGGAACAAAGCGGTCGTAATCGTAGATGAAAATACCGGTCCCCACAAGCCACTGCCCGTAGATCTTTCCCCAGGCAGCCTTGGCCCAGCCTGTTTCCGCCACCGTGAGGTGCAGCCCCCCGGGGACGGCCTGGTGCCAGTATTTGGCGGTGAGTATATGCCCCAGGGGATAGGCAAAGTTATGCTGTACCATCTTCGGCATACCGGTGGTACCCGAAGTAAAATAGAGGAGCATAATATCATCGTTGGTGTTCACTTTTTGGGGTCTTTTGAAATCCGCCGGGGCTTTTTCCCAGATATCCCTGAAATCTACCCAGGGGAAAGAACCGGCGGGTAAGTTCAGGCCCGCTTTGGCGGCTGTCTGCTTAGCCCGTTCAGCGGGCTGCACATCAGCAGGGGTGTGTACCGAGCGGACAAAAGCTTTGTAACGCAGGGCCTGCTTTTTCCCCGATGTGCTCAGCAGCTTTTCTGCGGCTTCATCAACACGGAGCATCACCTGTTCATCGTCCACACAGATAATGGCGGCGATATCCGCAGCATCGCAGCGGTACACCATATCCTTCGTGGTGAGGAGATGGGTAGCGGGAATACAGATGGCGCCGATCTTATGGAGCGCCAAAATGATGGGCCAGTATTCGTGGCGGCGCTTGAGGATCAGCATTACCGGATCGCCCTTGCCTATACCGGCGGCGGTGAACAGGGCTGCTGCCTTGTCGGAAAGCCGCTTGATATCGGCGTAGCTAAACTCCGCCTCGGCGCCAAACTCGTCGCACCATACCATAGCCCGGTCATTGGGGGTTTCCGCCGCCCGGATGTCCATAACATCCCAGGCAAAGTTGAAGTTTTCCGGAATGTTCACAGCATAGTTCGCGTAGTAATCCTCGTAGGAATCAAATTCGGTACGGGATAAAAATCTTTCCAGCATCGCAGCGCCTCCTAAAGGACCATGGCAAGAAACCGGGCCCGTTTTCCCCCAATAGCTTTCATGCCATGGGGCTCGTTGGAATCGTAATAAACACTATCCCCGGGGCCAAGTTCCATTTCATGGCCTCCGATGGAAATTAAAAGACGACCCTCCAGGACATAGTCAAATTCCTGGCCCGGGTGGGTATTGAGGTTCAGGGCTTTCAGTTCCGTATCCGCATTGGCCTCCACCAAAAAGGGCTCCCCTTTTTTATGGTGAAAATTGTAGGCCAGATTCCAGTAAGTGTACATGGGGCGGCGTATAACTTCCGGCCCCTGGGCTGCGCGGGTAAGACAGTAGGTTTTAAGCCGGGAAGGGGCGCCCAACACTAATTCTGTCAGGTCAACCCCAAAACGGCCGGCTATTTCTACCAAGGAGCCCACGGGGAATTCCACTTCCCCGGACTCCCAACTCCGGTACTCGCTAAGGTTAAAGCCCAGTTCTTTAACCAGAGCTTCCGCCGAAATACCTTCAATTTCCCGCAGCACCCGTACACGGGCAGCGATTTCTCCCTTCTCTTCCGCCATAGCAGCTCCTCCTTCTATTATTTTATCCATTCCCGGGATACCAGCTTGGAGGGATACTCCTTGCCAAAAAAACAGGAATACTGATACTTTGCCTGACGTATCAGCATATCATGACCGTTTAAAACTTTGCAACCCGCAGCCGCAGCCCTGGTGAGGAACCGGGTACGTTCCGGTTTGTAGATAAGGTCCATCACCACCTCGGTCCCGTTAAAGAAATATAGTTCCAGGGGATCCCCCTCTAAATCCGGATCCATCCCCACGGATGTAGTTTGAATAATAATATCATTGTAGCCGCTCATCAACTCCGCCCCCCGGCCATCCAAACCGCCCCAGGCAAAGCGGTAGAGCGCAGCAAGCTCACGGGCGTGGACCAGAGTGCGGTTCAGGACCAGGGCTTTTCCTTTTAGGCGGAAAACCTCCGCCGCTGCCGCCCTGGCCGCCCCGCCGGAACCGATGATGGTGATCCGCATTCTTTTAAAATCCTTTTTGCCGGTAAACGCCAGCAGGGAATCGGAAAAACCATGGGTATCCGTATTAGCCCCGGACCAGCCCTGGGGACCGCATATCAGGGTATTGCAGGCGCCAAGGGATTCAACCTCGGCGGTCTTATGGCCCAGATAGGGAAGTACCTTTTCCTTATAGGGGATAGTAACCGAGGCGCCCGCCAGGTTTATCTCTCCGGCCAATTGCATAAAGGCTTCAACGGAATCCGATGGGAAGGGTACGTAAACAGCATCGATCTTTTCCGAGCTGAAGACCGTATTAAAAAATTCGGGGCTGGAAGTAACATTAAGGGGATAGCCCAGGATCCCGAACAGCTTAGTTTTTGGGGTGACGTTCCGGAACCGGTAAAGTTCTACCAAATCCCGGGGACTCAACTGGCCGGGGGCTCCTGGGGGGAAATCTTTCTCCCCCATGGCCGTAGTATAGCTAAGGTAGCAGCCCATGTATTCCGCCAGTATGCGGGTACTGATCCCCAGATGGCCCATGCAAAGGAGTATCTTCTCCATACCCGCAGTTTCCCGGGCAGCCTGATAAACCCTGCGCACATCCTCAAAGCTTTGGGGCATCACCGCCGCCTTGGCAATTTCATCGCCCACATGGAGCATGTTCCGCAGCCTTGCCGCCGGATCTTCGCCAATACCCTGCATATTATGGTAGGAGCGGATGATCCGGGTACCAAAGGTACGGGCCGCCTCTTCAAGGCTGGGAACGTTTAGATCATCCTCCAGATCCACGTAGGCAAAATTACGCCGCCTGTCCGCTTCCGCAAAGGCCAGACCCTTGGAAAACAGGGCGATCCGGGAACCTTCGCCGCCCACAAAGTTTCCGCCGTCCATAAGCCGCCGTATGGTCAGAATAACCGGCAGACCCGCCAATTCCGGGAAACGCCGGATCAGAAACCGTTCGTCGGGATCAAGGAAGTCCACCCGAAGTTCCGCTATGTCCACGTACTTCCGATACTTTTCCAGTACCTCTAAATTTTTGGCGAAAGTTTTTCCGGTCAAGCAAAGGCATATTTTTGCCATACAAACCCCTAGAAAGCATTAGTTTTCAGAAACATTAGTTTCAAGAAACTTTAGTTTCAAAAGTCAGAACGGTATATAAAAATCGCCGCCACCTTTCCTGCGGCGTCAAGGTTAATCCGCAGTTGAAGCGGCCATGACCGGGAAGGGAGCGCGTACAGCAGATACCCGTTATAGGTCTGCACCCCCTCTCCCAGGGCAAGGGAAACTACCCCCGCAGGATCCCCCAAGTTTATACCATAGGCGGATTTCAATCCAAGCTGCCAAACCCGGTCCCGGTAAATATACAGATCCCAGTCATTATATACGAAAACCACATCGTCCTGCCATTCTTCGGCGCCCCGGACTGCGTAAACCGATTCGGGAATTCCAAAGCGGGCATACACCATGGCCAGGGTAAGGCCTATGGCCGCATTCGGATCCCGGTCATTCCCTTCCCCAAAATTCACCTGCGCCCACAGCGGAAGGGCGGAGCAAACGAACAGCAGAACTGCGATTCTTCTCATAGAGAATTCTTCCCCCGCTTTTTCTTCTTAATGGTTCTGATCCCTTTTCGCAGGGCTTCGGCGGCGCTAAAGGCCCTCCGGACCAGGGGCTTGTAGGTAAAGTCCCAGCTTCCCGGACGGTGGATGATCCGGCCGCCAAAACCGGTTTTAAAAAGGTAGAGCCCCGCCATGGGATGCTTCGGATCGGCGCCGGGGGGAATACCAAACAGGTCGTACTGGGTACAGCCCAGGGCCTTAGCATCCTCCATGGCCTTCCACTGGAGGGCATAGCTGGCCATACGGTTCCGTTCCTCATTGGAGCTGGCGCCATAAAGGTACGTAGCAATACTGTTACGGAAAAGCACAATGTTGGCAGCCAGGGTTTTTCCATTATGTTCCGCCAGGTAGAGCCGCAATTCCTGGCCGGGATATTCGGCGCAATGGGCAAACAGGGTTTGATAGTATCCGATACTGTGGATGCTTATACCATCCCGTTTGGCGGTCTCCCGGAAGAGGGTATAAAATGTATCCAGTTCCTCCGCCCCGGTATGCCGAACCTGCACCCCCCGCTTTTCCGCCAGCTTGATATTGTAACGCCACTTGGGCTTCATCCTGCTGAGGATATCCTCTTCCGGAGGGCAGAGGTCCACCAGCACCGTATCCGGGGGCTGCACATCCGCAGCGGAATGGGAAAATGGGGGGTAGATAGGAGGCGCCGGAGTTTCCGCCCCGACCGTATACCAGGGGGGATCAAAACGGATAAAGGCGGTATTTTCCGGCAGAAGCACTTTCAAGCCCAGGGCAAGTTCCCGCAGCAATTCGTTTTTTTCCGAATCGCCGGGGGAAAAATCCGGCGGCAGTTCGGGACCCCAGGGTACATAGGCAAAGGAAATTCCAAAGGCCAGGGGACGCCGTATCACCAGGAGGGGCAGATCGATTAATTCCCCACCACCGCCCTCCCAGCTAACCAGGAAAGACCGGGCATTCCAGCCGAACCGGGCCTTGAAGCTGCCCCAAAACCCCGATTGCAGAAAGGAGGCAGCTTCGTTACAACGGGCAAGATCCGCAGAAACAATCCCGCGGTACTTCCGGAGAACACTTGTTTCAGAAACGGACATCAATGAACCTCGCCTGAGGCGATAGTTTTTGTGCTGATAGGGATACTGCCCACCTTAAGGGTTTTACCGCCGACACATACATGGTGATCCGTAACCAGGATTGGTACGGTAAAAAAGGTATCTATGGTGATTTCTCCCGGAAGCTCCGGTTCCGGGAGTTCCCGGCCTTCAATGCCGATACGGGTCCCCGTGGGAATATCCCCTGCGTCCAGCACTTCCACCCGCTCATTGCCCTCCCCGTCCTTGTCCGAAGCGGCCAGGAGCATACCCCGGCTTTCCACTCCCCGGAGCTTGGCTGCCTTGAGGTTGTAGGCCACGATGATATGTTTGTGGAGCAGCTCCTCTTCCTTGTAGAAGGGAACTAAACCGGAAACAATGGTTCTCTCTTCCCCGGCAATGTCCAGGGTTTCTATGTAGAGTTTATCCGCCTTTGGGTGGCGTTCTATCCGTACGATTTCCGCAACCCGGAGGTCCAGGGTCTTCACAAACGCTGCGGGCAGTTCCGCCTCGGGAATCGCCGGAATTTCGGCCGGTTCCGGCGTGGCGGGCGCCGGGGCCTTGCTCACCGGGGCGGCGGCCTTTTCGGCTTCCCTTTCCGCCGCGGCCTGGCTGGCGGCCTGGCGTTCCTTCTGACTGCCTGAATACCGTTCCCGCAGTTCCGCTATCAGCTCATCCTCCAGCTTGGTAAAGAGCACTTCGCTCGTTACCACCTCGTGGAGCCCCGTACTATGGCCAATATCCTCCCAGGTAATCAGTTTATCCAGGGGAAGAATCATCTTGAGTTCCGGTATCTTCGCGGTAAGCGCCGGCAGTTTGATATTCGGCAGCAAGCCGCCCTGTTTCTTTTTCCCAATGCTCAAGCCGAAAAAGGAGGCTATCCGTTCCGCCGCCTGGGGCATATAGGGTTCGATCATCACGGCGATATCCCGAACCACATGGCAAAGGTCCCGGATCAACGCTTCCGCCGCCGCCGGACCTTCGCTGTCCCCCTTCTCGCCCTTCCGCCGCCGCCAGGGTTCACCATCCTGGAACGTTTTATTGGCGAAGGATGAAAGCTCAAAGATCTCCCGGAGGGCGTCCCGGAGATCCGCCCGTTCCAGCTTTGCCGTAATAGCCGCTTCGTAGTTACGAACCGTATCCCAGAAGGCGGTATTTTCAGGAAGGAGAATTCCCCCAGCAGCCAAAAGGCCCGTACCGGGGATCTTTCCGCCGTAGTAGCGGGTTACAAAGGACAGGGTCCGGTTTACCAGATTGCCCAGGTTGCCGATCAGCTCTCCGTTGACCTTCTCCTGAAAATCCTTCCAGGTAAAAAGGGTGTCCGCCTTTTCCGGCCGATTGTAGAAAATATAAAAACGCCAGATATCAGCGTCGATACCGGTTTCCATCACATCGGTGCCGAAAACCCCTACCCCGCGGGTTTTGGAAAACTTTCCGCTTTCGTAGTTGAGGTACTCCGTACTGGACATATGGTGGAGCATGGTCCATGTATCTCCGCTCCCCAGCATACTTGAAGGGAATATCACCGTATGGAAGGGAATATTGTCCTTGCCGATAAACTGGAAAAGCTCCACGTTTTCAGGATTCTTCCACCAGTCATCCATAAAGGTCCGCCAGTCCTGGGACTTGGTAGTTTCCGCCCCCAGATTCCCGGTGATGGAAATATACCCGATGGGCGCATCGAACCAGACGTAGAACACCTTATTCTCATAGCCCTTCTTGGGCACCGGTATGCCCCACTTGAGGTCCCGGGTAATAGCCCGTTCCCGCAGCCCATCCCGAATCCAGGCCTGGGTCATCTGTATGGCGTTATTGGACCAGAAGCCCTTAACCGAGGCTTCCTTGATCCAGCTTTCCAGCCGGTCCTTGAGCTTAGGCAGATCGATATAGAGATGTTTGGTGGACTTCAGCACCGGGGTGGAACCACAGGCGGAGCAGCGCGGCTCCTTGAGCTCCGTGGGGTCCAAAAGTTTCCCGCAGGACTCGCACTGATCCCCCCGGGCATCGGTATAGCCGCAGTGGGGACAGACGCCCCGGACGTAGCGGTCCGCCAGAAAGCGGTCGCAGTGCCCGCAGTGGAGCTGTTCGATGGTCTGCTCGGTAATATACCCATTGGCGTCCAGTTTTTTGAAGATATCCTGGGTAACTTCGGTCTGAATCGGCGTGGATGTTCTGCCGAATTTGTCAAAACCGATATTGAACCAGCGGTAAATTTCCGCATGGATAGCGTAATAACGGTCGCACAATTCCTGGGGACCTATCCCCTCCTCCGCGGCCCGGTTTTCCGTGGCGGTACCGTATTCGTCGGTACCGCATATATAGAGGGTATCGTAATCCCTAAGCCGGCAGAACCGGGCAAAGGCATCGGCGGAAAGGACCTGGATCAGGTTGCCTAAATGGGGGACATTATTCACGTAGGGTAAGGCTGAGGTAATTAGTCTTCGCTTCATAAGGACTTATTGTAGTGAAAATAGCGGTATTTTACAAGCTCCCGGAAAATCCCTCCCGGGAAATACGCTGGGACATCGAGACGGGCGAATCGGAAAAACGCCGGTGGGGGCGGGGGAGCCCCACTGCGGGATGCCTGTAGAGTCTGCTTACGGAGCCCCTGTGGGTCTCCTCCAGCAGGGAATTCCAGAATATCCCGCCGCGTGGCTCCCCCGCCCCCACCGGCGCCTGTACGATTAGACTGTGTTTGAGCGTATTTCCCGGGAGCCGCAGGCGCCTAACTAAGTTTAGGCTATCTTCCGGCGCCGGATATGCGGGCTTCAAGGCTTTAAGAATTTAATGGAAAAGTATAACAACATACGCATTGAAAATAGTAATTGGATTGACCCAAAAAAAAGACGCCGTAATTAACGAATCAGTTTTACAAATGGATGCATCCATAGAAAAGTATATTGCAAAATATGGCTTATAAAAAACTTGCCATTTACTCTCCTTGTTCGTAATGCTGTGTGTTATAACATCGTTTGGCGCCTTCTCGTACTGTGACACCGGCGGGCGTGGGGATGCCCCTCCCCACGCCCGTCTTTGCCGACAAGTCCGAAAAAGCATTAGTGCGATATATTCAACTTAAACTCAGCTTCCCAACGTTCATCCGCCCCCAGATTCAGTACCATAACCGGCATGAAACAAGTTGACTGATACTGATCTGTCACCAGATCCCGTATTTTCAGCTGGGTACGGATAGGCAGGATCCACCCGTCGAAGTCCCGGTCCGCCGTAAGGCTCAGGGTAAGTTCGTTTTTTATGTCCCGGAACTCTATGCCGCGGATATTGTTTATCTCCGCCCCTTCGCGGATCGCCGGCTCCGGGTCCTGGGCGTGGGAACGGAAAACTTTGAGTAGTTCCTCCCCATCACCGGAAAAGGAAAGATCTATCCGGGGGATAAACTTAAAGGCCGCCGGGGCTTTTCCGCGGTTGATCAGGGTGTAGTGAACACTCAGGGTGTCCTGCTTGAGGAGATACAGCTTTTCCATTTCAATCAAATCCAGATAGAATCCGTCTTTGGCGGAATTTTTCCCGGAGGGGAGGTGAAAACAGGCCCGCCCATGGGAACGATCCATATCAACAAGTTCGTAGTTTTCCTTTCCGCAGAAACGGGTACCCTCAAACCGGGCTTCCTCGGAACTATGGTCCACCGCATCCTTAAAGGAATACTCCGGGGGGGTTAAATGATCCGCAAAGGCGGTCCTCCGGTACGGAGCCCCGGAGAAGGTATCCAGGTAGTTCCAGGTTTTGGGAAGATAATCAAGCTCAAAGATACTGGCCCCGGCGCTTTTAACATAACAGTTGATATTCCGATCCTGGAAGAGATATTCGGGACAGCCATCAAGGTCAAAATCAAAGGCTAAAAGGGAGGGGGTAAATTTGCCCTGGTTACGGCAGATCTTTTCGGCGCCCAAAAGGGCCTTGTATACCGCTTTCCGTAAGAAGGCCCGGTGGATACCGCCGGAAGCGCCGATTTCGGTGTCACAGAAAAGGGCATAACCCTGGGTCTTCCAAAGCTCTTCCCTGGCGTTCTGCTTCCGGGATTTGTCCCCCCGCAGTTGGTTGATAAGGGTATGGGTAAACATCATCTTAGCGTAAATGCCGTTGGACTCAGGGTAGTTAATCAAAAATTTTCGTTCCTGATCCCCGGGAAAATACGCTTTTTTAAGCTGCTCCTGGGTTTTATAAAATTTCCCCGGGGTGGTGAATGTCAGATCGGAGGAAAAACGGGAGAGGGCTTCAAAAAAACGACCGTAACTGGTCTCCGGAGATTCCCCGGCATCTTCCGTGTAAAGCTGTTCCAGAAAAACGGTAAGCAGGGCTCCGGGCGAGGTTTCCGGTAAAGCCGACGGCGAGAACTCCTTCAGAAGGTTTTCCAGCACGAATACGGTGTCGTGGGTGGCAAAGGCCTTACACAGCCGGGCCGATAAGGGAAAGACCGTGGTGATCTTCCCCTGGTTCTCGCTGATACAGGGGGCGCACAGGGCAAGACCGGAAAGCCCTGCGGAAACAAAGTGCTCCTCTTCCAGGAAGGTATAGTTCATGCCGCAGGTGTTAAGGATACCCACCAGCTGCTGCTCCCAGGCCGCTTCGGGAATCCAGCAGCCCTGGGGCCGTTTGCCGAATTTCTTCCGGAGATAGGCGGAGAGCATTTCAATCTGTCCAATCTTATCCGTTTGGGGAATCAGGGGCATCATGGGCTCATAAAAACCGCCCCCAAGGATCTCGACTTGCTTGCGGGAAATTAAATCCCCCAGAACCATGGTTAATTCGGGATGATTACCCTCCAACCAATTAAGAAGAACCCCGGAATAATGGAGAACCGCGGGAATTTTGGGATACTGGTTCAGGGTCTGAATAAAGGGTTTTAGCCGGGTAGTGTAGATATATTCACCCTCATCATCACCGGCGCCATAGGGGATATGATTATGGGAACCTAAAACAATACTCAGCCTGTCTTTCATTTATCGCTTATAGTAAACTACTTTTCCCGTCATGAAAAGCGTACCTTAAAAAAATCCCAGGGCCCTAAGAAAGATAGCCGAGACGGAAGAAAAAATCAGAGAAAGCAGACCCATGGAGATAAGCATCAGCGGAGAGCCGCGGAAAGTTCCGGGCACCGCTTCCAGGAAAGAACGCTTACTGATTTCCCGAAGGATCAGCGTTGAGGCAAGGCAGCCCAGAGAAAAACCCAGGGAAAGCACCAGGGCTTCCACCGGTGAAACCGCAAGGCGAAGGGTCAGAAACAGGGATGCCAGGACCAGGCCATTGTAGGAAGACAGGGGGGTTCCGTCGCGGTTTAGGCCGGTACTTTCAGCGAGCTTCCAGGGGCTAAAACTTTCCCGCTTTGTCCTGCCGGGCTTATTCAGGGTAAATTTTCCATCGGGGAAAAAATAAACAAACACCAGTTCCAGGGTCATAGAGATCAGCACCGCAGCGGGAAAGAGCAGGAAGGATTCCAAAAACCCAAAGGCCGGCGGGCTCAGCACATAGGTAAAAAAGAACCAAAGGATCAGGACGGATATAAAATGTATGGCCCAAAAGGGGACGGAAAGCTTTCCCGGGGATTCCGAAGCTTCAGGTTCGATAATTCTACAAATACCAAGACCGAACTGAAGTAACAGGTTTAAGGTCAGGCCGGAAAGAACAGCCAAGGTACCTAAGGTTGTCATCACTTCTCCTCGGTGTGGATATACCGGTTTCTGAACCGGCGAAATAGGGTCAAGCCATAGCCCAGAAGCAGAAGCCCCCCGGAAGAACCGGCGATAATCTGTACGGGAAAATAAAGGGAGGAACCAAAGGATATCAGGGTTATTATCCCCTGGGGTCCGCCGGGAAGGGAAAAGGAACCGAAACCCAGGGGTTCCCGGATTAATGCCAGAGCGATAAGTATCCCAACCAAAACCAGGGCTTCCAAGAGGGCCGTCAGGATGAATTCTTCGGGATCAAGCGCCTCCAAGCGGCTGCATACCCCGGAACCGATACAGGACAGGGGGGCAAGGAGTATCAAAAAGGTGGTCTCCATGGCTAAAAAGGGACTGGCAAAATAAATAAGCAGAAGATACAGGCTTCCCAGAAAACTGGACAGGAAAATCCAGACTATTTCCCGCCCCTTTTGGGGAAGTATGGGCTTTGCGAAACTCAGTATCAATATCGTCAACCCATAGGTCCAGAGAAGTGCCCCGGCAGCGATGATAGCAAAGGCCAGACGGCTTGTGGCCATGATCATAAGCCCCGCGCTGATCATGGTGGAAAGGGGCGCATTGGTTCCCCAGAAAAGGGGGGATTGGGTACGATTGTTCATTTTTTCTCCCTCAGGATGGCTTCTCCCGCTGCCAGACGATTGATATAAGCATGAAGAACCCCCTGGGGCAGCCGGTCCAGGATCTGGGCGGAATGGGCGCCCAGGGGTATGGGTTGCCCCATCTCGCCCCAGGGGGAAACAAAAATCACGTAGGGAGCCAGAAGCCCCTCCGCCATAATGGAAAAGACCACTGCCTTCTCTGCACTGTTGTACAGGGAATACCAGCTTCCCAATTGGGCAGCCTTCCCCGCTTTCCACCGGGGTATCGATTTATCCGCCGTAAAGGGCGCCTCCAGCTGCCGACCCTCCTCCATATTGCGGAGGGTACTATTGATATTCCGAATGATAATCCTTGTCCGCACCGGGCGGGTAAGGAACCAGGTAAGGCCGGCGATAAGAAACAATCCGGCAATCCACCCCAGAAAGATCCCCAGTCCCTTAAGTTTTCCGGAGACCAACTTGGAATTAAGGCTGAACATCGACACCTCCACGGGAAACTTCGTTGGAAGTACCGGTATAGAAAATCCGGGTTTCAAAGTAACGAAATAAGGGCACCAGGGCATTGAGCAGAACAACCGCAAAGAAGGCGCCATAGGGTTCAAAGCCCCAGTAACGGAATACAAAACTGAGGACGCCCCCCAGAATAGTGATGATTAACACGCCGATACGGGACTTCGGCCCCGTTGAAGGATCCGCAGCCAGGATGAAAGCCGCCACCAGGGTACCCCCGGAAAGAAGGCCAAAGAGCATATCCCCACCGCCTAAAACTCCCCCAACGGGAAAGGCGCCGAAGGCCCTGACGAGGAGGCAATAGACTCCAAGATAGGAGATGGGTATCCAGGAACGACTTATCCGGCAGGCGGTAATGATAATCGTGCCCAAAAGGAGGGCTAAAAGTCCCCGTTCCGCGATAATCCCCGGCCCGGAATAAACCAGAAGATCGATATATCCCCCGGGCAATTCAGAAGAGGTGAGGGAAAAAATTGTTTTGTTAAGTAGGGAGGTCCAAAATATATCCAGGGGTTCTTGCTCGAAAATTACAGGGGCCAGGGTTCCCGGCAAAGCAAGGGAAGAATCCTTCAGGGCATCGGCGAAAGCCCCGGGCCAACCGAAGCGGATAAAGAGCCATGCCCCTAAGGCAGGATTAACCCAGTTGCATCCCAGACCGCCGAAGCTGTGTTTAATCACCGCCATGGCGAACATGGAACCCAGAAAGGCCAGAAGCGGGTGAATCTGATTGGGCAGGAGAAGGGTCAAAATCAAGGCCGAGGCAACGGCGCTGCCGTCCCGGTACACCCCAGTCAGACCTGTTTCCCTGCTGCCTCCATGGAGGATAAAACGCCTCAGGGCTATGTTGTCGATTAGCAATTCGGTGAGCAATGCCCCGGCCACCGCTGCAAGGGCAACGAACAGGGAAGCAAAGGAATCGGTCATCGAGGATTGCAGAATTGCCAACCCCGCACAAACACTCACCATCCACATCCGGGTCGAACTTGAACAGGCCAGGTTTACCTGGGGTTTTTGAAAAAGTACCCGCTGGGGAGACGGCCCATGGGATCTGATAGTATTATTCACCGGCAAACTTGGACTCCCCTCGCGCATAGTTGGTAATAACCGTACTCAACGGCAGCCGGGAAGGACAAAACACCTCGCAGCAACCGCATCCGTGGCAGCGGCCCGCCATGACCGGACCGTAGCCCTCCATTGCCGCATCGGAAGAATTATTTTCTGCGGCTTTAAAGAGCTCCTCCGGATCCAGCCCCACGGGACATACAGCACGGCATTCTCCGCAGCTGATACAGTGCCGGACCTTACCGTCCCCGGGCTGATCTTCCAGAAGGGCAAAAACCGCATAGGTAGTTTTTATAACCGGTTCATCCAGATCCTGCACCATACGGCCCAGGATGGGAGAACCGGTGGCTATTCGTTTTGGCGTACCGGTAAACCCACCGCATTCTTCAAAAAGATCCCCTATCCGGGCGCCGATCCGTACCTTCATTACCTGAGGTTTTTGTACTGCGGAACCGCCGATCGCCACATACCGGTCCAGAATCGGATGCCGCATCTTTACCGCATCGTGGATTGCCGCCAGAGTGGCAGGCCCCAAAAGCAGGATATTTCCCAAATCAAGGGATTCCCTTTTGGCATAGATCCGCAGGACCAGTTCCAGTTCCCGCCGGTTCCGCTGGGGGTAGCGGGAACCTACTATTGCAACCGAGGCGGGGATATCAAAGGCCGAAGCTTCCGCGAGGAAAAGATCCCCCAGTTTTTGTTCTTTTGCAGAAACTGCATAAACGATACGTTCAGCCAGAGCGGCGCGGGCGGCAATAACGCTCCCCTCCACCACCGCTTTAAGCCGTTCCCGGCAGAGCACATAATCCGCCGCAAGCCAGGGATCGTCAAAAACACAACGAACCACCAGCGTACGGGGGCCCCCTCCTTGGCCTGAAAGGAGGCAATCAGTTCCGATGCCGGAAGGCCGGAGCTTTCCATGGCAACTACCCCGTATTCCGAAATAAGCGCTTGAAGCGCCGTGGAGGTAAGTCCTTTCCAGGGAAAGATTTCCTCCCGGTGGCCCAGCTTATCAAAAGCCCCCTCCAGGCGTATCACCAGGGCATCGTTGGTATGCCCTTCGATCATCTTCCAGGAAACGGTACGTATCACTTTCCCGGGTACCGCAGCGTGGATATTCGCCGAACCCGGGTCCAGGGCCCGCCCTATGAGCATCCCCTCTTTTACCGAATCCCCTACGGAAACCACGGGCAAGGCCCTGCTCCCCGTATGATGGACCAGGGGGAAAATCGAAAGGGCCGGTAAAAAGGCGGTGACACAGGTATCCCGGGAAGGCGCCGAGGGGTCTTCAAACTGTATCCCCCCGCGGGGAAATGTATATACTTTGGTCTTTGTTAACATCTGTCCCTTTCATGCCGTGAATTATGCGGCGATTTGTTTATTCATATACATAGAAAATATTCCCCTCATTCTATGTCCCCGTTTGTCTTTGAAGATTAGGGGAATACACAGACTGAAGGCAATTAATAGGCAAATAAGTCCCCCCGAATGGGGTGGAACGAAACCTGAATCAGTATAAGCGTAATTGGTAAGAAAATCTATCAGCCCTTCCAGAGGGAAAGGGGGGATCTCCATAGGATCTTCGAATACAATTTCCCCGGAATTATTACTGTCGATGAGCCCGTCTTCGGCCAGGGAGTACCGCAGATAGCCTTGGGATGGCTCTCCCAGGGGCATAAACGAAAAAATCCGCTGAAATTCGACATGCTCCCGGTACCTTGCTGCGGTCGGAGCCTCCGGACCCTTCCACCCGGTCCATACCCGGGACGCCGCGGGGGAGGAATTACCGGTGGAATTCCCGGTAAAAAACATAGGCAGGAAGAGGAGAACCAGAGCAGCCAGGGTAAAGGGAAACATGATTCGGGAATACCGGGAAGGACGCCGGGCAATACCGGTTATCTGTACCGGCAGAAAACGGATATGCCCCTGGTGAGCCTCCCGATAGGCTTCAGCCCAGAGGGAGAGGCAGAGGATGGCCAGGAAAAAGAGCAATCCCATAATGACGCTTAGCGGGGGAAGGGCCCCAAGAACCGCGATAAACCCCAGGGCAATAAGAAACAGGGCTGATAGTATCCAGGTTCCCCTGGAAGCCAGGGTTCCAAGGGCGGGCTTGCCATAACGCCGGGAAACAAAATATTCCCGTACCGGTTCCCGGAGGAGCCGGGAAAGGCCGGCCAGAACCGCCATCAGGGCAAAACCCGGAACACCCAGCCCCGCCAGAACCGCCCAGAGGGGGAGAAAAAGGGCCGTAAACAGGAGATCTTCGGAAAAAAGAAGGGCAAAGGCTGCGGCGGCAATAAAAAGTATACCGGGCAACAAAACAGACCTGGGAGGCGTCAGGACTGATAGCGAAAAGGGAATATCCCCCAGAGCAGCCTTGATCCGCCCCTCAAGATCCCCAAAATTTCCCCTAAGGGAGATAAAAAGCCGCCGATCCCCCTGGAAAACAAAGAAGGAACGGAGCTGTTCCGCATAACCGTCATTCCGAAGATCAAAGGGCTCGACCCTGTCCGGATAGATATCCAGGGGAATCCTTTCCAATTCCCCAAAATCATCCAGAAATACCCATTGGGAGGACTCCCCGATAAGGTTTTTAACCCCACCTTGGGTCAAAAGTTCCTGAATAAGCCTATCGGGATAGGAATCATCAAGGGTCAACACGGCATATCCGTCCCCCTGGACACCATTCTTTAGACTGGGAGGAGAATTCCCCCGAGCCTGGGGGCCGTAGCAGAGGAGGAACAGCAAGGCGCCGGATACCAAGGATGCGAGTATTGAAATAAACAGAGATTTTAAAAAGGGCATAGACTAAGAAACCCTACAGATATGCATACGCCGCTGCTATAAATATGCCCAGGAGGGCCCCAATTACCACTTCCAGGGGAGCATGCCCCTGCACTTCCTTTACCGGATGATACTCAAGGCCCATCCGTTCTCCCATGGTCCGCCCCAGGGAGTTGAGGGATTTAGCCTGTATCCCCGACGAACGGCGAACCCCCATGGCATCCCTCATTATTATGAGGGATATGAAAAAAGCAACCGCAAATAAATTAGATTGCAGCCCCTCGTTCAGACCAACCGAAGTCGTCATAGCCGAAACCAAAGCCGCATGGCTTGAGGGCATTCCGCCGGTACGCCAGGCAATGGTTGCCAGAATCTCCCTGCCATTTCTCCGGTTTGTCTTCAGGAGCATTATCGCCGCTTTGACCACCTGGGCAAGAAACCAACTGGTAATCGCCGATAAAACTATTGGATTTTCGACAAAAGCCTTGAATGAGTCTGATCGAATCAACCTTGCCATGAACATTATTAGTTAACCATTGCCTAGGTTTGGATAAAAGTCAAGGGCGCCCTGTACCGGTTCTTGAAATGACGCCGATAAACCAGGGCCCTGGTTTCTCCTGCGGCCTTAACGTCCGGACCAATACGCTTCTGCCCAGCGCAGTTCATCCCTCAGCCGATCAGGTTTTGTGTCCCGATCTATAAGCACAAATTCAATGTCCATCATTTCTGCCCAGTCACGGAAATATTCTGCATCAAGCGCACTAGCATATACCGAGTGATGGGTACCGCCCGCCAGTATCCATGATTCCCCTGCACCGGCCAATGAAGGATAGGGTTTCCACAGGGCGCGGGCCACCGGGAGTTTCGGCATTGGCTGTTCAATCTTGATGGTCTCCACTGCGTTCACAATCATCCTGAACCGGTCCCCAAGGTCGATAATGGTGGCAAGCACCGCAGGACCGGGAGCCGCGTCAAAAACCATGCGAGCCGGCGGGGCCTTACCGCCTATCCCTAAGGGATGTACCTCAATACGGGGCTTTTTATCCGCAATTGAGGGGCACACTTCCAGCATATGCGCCCCAAGGGCCGCTTCTTTTCCCGGCTCAAAATGATAGGTATAGTCT
Source organism: Treponema primitia ZAS-1 (assembly GCF_000297095.1). Classification (NCBI taxonomy): domain Bacteria; kingdom Pseudomonadati; phylum Spirochaetota; class Spirochaetia; order Treponematales; family Treponemataceae; genus Treponema; species Treponema primitia. The sequence continues at coordinate 48,258 of NZ_AEEA01000103.1, forward strand.
TCCATAAAGGAAACGCCGCCGTTTAGGCCCGCCGCCATAATCTTTGCCGAGCGGAGCAGCATGGATTGTTTCCAGTCCCCTTCACCGCCAAACCCATAGCCCTGTTCCATAAGCCGCTGCGCCGCAAGGCCCGGAAGCTGGGTAAGGCCGTGAAGAACCTGGAAATTCGTGGTAAAAGCTCCGGCCCCTTCGGCTTCCAGCATCCCCTTAAGGGCTATTTCTATTTTTGCCTGTTCCAGCATTGCCGTTCTGGCCGGACCGGGGCTGCGCAGTTCCGGTGCAAGCTCGTAGGAAGCCTCGTATTCCTGCGCCAATTTTTCCACCGCAGCATCACTAACTTTGTTATACCGTGCGACAAGATCCCCGATGCCCCAGGTGTTTACCTGCCAGCCGAATTTTACCTGGGCTTCCACCTTATCGCCTTCGGTAACGGCTACTTCCCGCATATTATCCCCAAGCCGCAGCACCACAGAATTACTGCCCTCAAGGCGGGCCGAAGCGGCGCGCATCCACACGCCGATTTTGCGCCGCACTTCCTTGTCCTGCCAAAACCCGGCGACCACTTTGCGGTTGATCCGCATACGGGCATAAATGTGCCCATGCTCGCGGTCGCCGTGGGCTGATTGGTTCAGGTTCATAAAATCCATGTCAATGGTAGACCAGGGAATATCCCGGTTGAACTGGGTATGCAGATGAAGAATTGGTTTGCTGTTTATCGCAAGCCCCTGGATCCACATCTTTGACGGGGAGAAGGTGTGCATCCAGGTGATGATTCCCGCACAGTTTTCCGCGGCATTTGCCTCGGCAAATAGTTTTTTGATTACCCCGGGGTTTATAGCGATTGGTTTCAAGATCAGCGTGCCCGGTAACAGCGGGTCCTTTGCAAGCTCATTCGCCATAACTGCGGCGTTAGCCGCAACCTGTTTAAGGGTTTCTTCTCCGTAAAGATCCTGACTGCCTACGATAAACCAGAATTCAAATTTTTTAAGATCGACCATATGCTACTCCTCATTGTAAATATTCTCCGATTGTTTCATTGACACGTCTAATCCTGTCACACAATCCTCTTAGCACGCAAAACGAAGTAAATGAAACGATTTTGGCGGCAGCGATACCTGTGGCGTACCCGTACTATCCCGCGGCACGTCGACCGCCGATGGCTTCACCGTTTCCGGCGCGGCAAAGGTATTCACGGCGTCCGGGTTACCCTGCATAGTCACGTGTTCTATCCAACGCACTACGCCGAACGAACGCATATCAAACTCAATCTCCTGCGTTTTATCGGCGATATTCACGCATATAACCGCGACTTCATTACGTTCCGCATTATGCGTTACCGCACAGGCAATGCTCGGCACCGCGCCATAGGCAGCGCTTTCGATAGTAGGAATCTTCGCCAAAGGCTTGAGCACCGTTCCGGTACAGTATTTCGCCGCAAGTGAAAACGGATAAAACGTTGTCTGCCGAATCGCCTTGCCGCCTTTTTCAGTAATTATCGGGGCAATAACATTAACCATCTGGGCCAAACAGGCGATACGCACGCGATCCGAATTGTTAATAAGGGTGCAAAGGAGACCGGCAAATGCAAGCGCATCGAGCAGCGAATAATGATCTTCGAGGATATGCGGCGCTATCTCCCATTGCTTAAGCTGTGTCTTCGCTTGATACCAAATATTCCATTCATCAAAGGACAACATCATGGTCTTCTTCGAACGCTTTACTGCCTTTACATAATCAGCGGTCGCCGCAATCGTTTTTATAAACGTGTCCATCTCGTAAAACGAAGCGAGAAAATCTACCTCATTACCAAAATTTTCGTAGTAGCGGTGCAGGGATAAAAAGTCAACCTTGTCATAGGCGTGTTCCAGCACGATTCTATCCCACTCAGGATAGGTGGGCAGCAGGGTTGTCGCGCTGCCGCACAGTGTCAACTCAATAGACGGATCGGCCCATTTCATAATTTTTGCAGCTTCCAATGCCTTCTTGCCATAATCCACCGCGTCCAAATGGCAGGTTTGCCACGGGCCATCCATCTCATTACCGAGGCACCACAACTTGATATTGTGCGGATCCTTGTGTCCATTTTGTATGCGAAGATCGGAATAATAGGTGCCGCCTGGGAAATTGGCATATTCCACCGTATATCCCGCATTCTGCGGCGTGCCGGTGCCAAGGTTCACCGCATACATCACTTCACTCCCCACCGACTTTGCATAATCGCAAAATTCATCAATACCAATTTCATTCGTTTCTATGGACGACCATGCGTAATCTAAACGACGGGGACGTTTTTCGCGGGGGCCGATACCGTCAAGCCAATCATAGCCGGACACAAAATTACCACCCGGGTACCGCAGCGCGCCGAAGTGCAATTCCTTTACCAGCGTCCGCACATCTTCACGAAAACCCTTACTGTCGGCGCTTGGGTGGCCGGGTTCGTATATGCCTTCATAGACGCAGCGCCCTAAATGCTCCACAAATGTCGAATACAACCTGCTGCCCACATCCGCGATGGTGTAGTTTTTGTCCAACAGAATTGTTAGTTTATCGCCCATATATAACACTCCTTTGTTTTGTATACACGCTCAACCTTTTACGCCGCCAATAGTCATGCCGTCGATAAAAGCGCTTTGCTTCATAATAAAAATAATAGCGATGGGTATAACGGCGAGTACCGCGCCGGGCATCAGCATATCGTAATTGTTACCGTACGGGGTAATCATGGTCGAAAGCCCCACCGGCAGCGTCATTTTAAGCCGGTCACCGGTGACAATCATCGGCCACACAAAGGCATTCCAACTTCCCATGGCCTGCAATATCGTCATCGCACCGACAGCCGGCTTCATCAGGGGAAACATGATCTGCACAAAAATACGAAATTCGCCACAGGAATCTATGCGGGCCGCGTCGATAAATTCCTTCGGCAGCCCCGTTGCGTATTGCCGGAAAAAAAACACCGCATACGCCGATACCGCATAGGGTAAAATAATACCCGCATAGGTATTGTAAATATTCAAACCGATAGCAATCTTATACAGCGGCAAAAGCAGTATTTCCACCGGCACCATCATCACGATTAGCACGAGAAAAAACACCAGATTGCGGCCTTTAAAATTATACACCGCAAGGGCATATCCTACCCCCGCTGAAAGTACCACCGATACCACCGTCTGTATAAGGGCAATGGCAACCGAATTAAAATACCAGCGGAAATAGAGCGCATTATTCTCGGTTAAAAGCAGCAGGTAATTGCGAAAACTCATGATACCCGCATCAAGCTTAAAGTTAATGCCGTGACGCATTAACTCTTGCCCCGGCTTAAACGAAGAGATCAACATAAACACAAATGGGGCAATGCAGAAAGCTGAGGTAATTATACAAATACCCAAAATAATTATACGTGTAATAATGTGGTTATTTTTTTTCATTGCCCTCTACTGCTCCTTCTTAAAAAACCCTGTCATAAATAATTGCGCCGCCGTAATCGCCATAATAAGTATAATAAGCGTAACACCAATAGCGGAAGCAAGTCCAAGGTCATTATTCGTAAAGCCGGCTGAATAAATATAGCCGACCAGCGTGAGCCCGATATCCTCCGGAGATCGGGCTGTCCAAAAAGAAAAGGACTCGGCAAACATGGAAAGCCCGCCATACACACTGATAGTGATTACATAGGTCGTCACCGGGCGTAACGACGGAAGAGTTATATAAAATAGTTTTTGTACGGCATTCGCCCCATCAATCTCGGCGGATTCGTACAATTCAGGGGAAATATTTTGCAGTCCCGAAAGGAAATACACGATATTAACGCCGAGCCACCGCCAGGTACACAGGACAACCAACGCAAGCATACCGGTATTCGCTTCCATAAGCCACTTACGGGCAGGAATACCGAATTTACCAAGAATTGCGTTCATAAACGTTGCATCCTGTGACCCGAAGGCATACCGGAAAAACATACCGGCGACGATAACCGATGTCAGCGCCGGTAAAAAGAACACGGAACGAAAGAAGGTCTTGCCGATAGTAAGTTTATTATTCAACAGGACGGCAAGCAGCAATGGCAAGGGCACTAATACAAAAATTGTCCAGAACGTGTACCGTAAACTATTCCATATTGCCTTATAGTAATGCACGTTAAACAGCCGCTTGTAATTCTTCAATCCAATAAAACTGACATCATTGAAGCCGTTCAGTTTTTGAAAGCTCATGATAAACGAGCTTATCAGTGGATAAAAAAAGAATACTAAGAACATCAATATAAAGGGCAATATAAAAATATAGGGAGCAACGGCCTGCGATGTCAGCGGATGCGGCTTCTTAGCGCTTTTATCGTTTGTTACCTGCATTAGTGTCTCCTTGCCAAATTAACTTACGCGATACTTAGTTGATTGCACGCAGCTCGTCAGCACCGGCCTTAAGCGCCGCTGCGGGGGTCAAGCTCTCGCTCTCCAAAGCCGCAGGTAACACCGACTTCTGCAAAACCGTTATCCCCTGGGGATAGTTGGCGGTGATGTTCAAGGGGTTGAATTCATCCTTGACGGTGTAGAGTATATCAAACACACCGGTACCGAAATAATCGGTGTACTTGTTAGGCGCCTTCATGATTGGATCGTCCCACACGTCCCAGCGCAGGGGGTCGAAGCCCAGCACGGTCCATGTTTTGATACTCTGATCGCGATCCAGTTTGGCAAAGGCGAGGAAATCCTTGCAGAGCGCTGCGTCTTTTGCCTGGTTGGTAACACCGGTTCCCGTGCCCCCCATACCCGCAGATCGTTTATCCGTGGAATTGAAGACCGGCATGGGCAGAATGGCGATTTTTCCCTTCAGATCGGGCATATAGTCCGTGAACCGCCCCATGTACCAAGCGGGCATTACGATTGCCCCCACGTTACCTTCGTTCATATAGGCATACCATTCTTCTGAATGCATGAAACCGCCGGGGGCTTTCACCGCGATACCGGAACGGATGTTGTCCAGCATGAACTGCAAGGTTTTGTTATTGATAGCGTTGTCCAGGATGACGGAACCATCGGCGGCGAAGATGTCCGAACCCTGTTGGTTCATCAGGGGGTACATGGACCAGTGTTCCGTGGTTTCATAGGCGGTCATGGGTTTTCCGGTTTTGGCGAGCACCGTTCTACCGGCAGCCACGAAGTCGTCCCATGTTTTAATGGCATTAATATCTATCCCGGCGGCGTTCATAATGTCCATGTTGTAGTACATTACCGTAGCTCCCACATGGGCATCTACGCCGTAGTAATTGCCATTTTTAGCGTAGTTGTCAAAACGGGCCTTCACCACATATTCCATGTAAGGGGCCAGGACATCGTTCAGGGGAAGGAGTCCCGGGGATGTGCCCTGGATGAAGTTGGCAAAACGGGCGATTTCAATGTCCGCTATATCGGGAGCGTTTTTGCCGGACTGCAGGGCGATGAGCAGTTTGTTGTGGTTGTCGTCGTAGGAATAAACCTCGGTGTTCAGTTTGATTTGGCGATCAGGATTTTTGGCGTTCCATACCTCTGCCGCATCCTCCATAAAACCACGGTGCAAGTCCTGGAATGTCCAGAACGTCAACTGATACGGACCCTTCCCGGCGACAGCATCCTTCTTTTGACAGCTTAACATTGATACTGTCCCCGCGGTGATAACCAAGACCAGGGCGGTAAACAGTACTTTCTTCACTACATTCATTTCTTTCCTCCAAATAGATAGAAATTAATTTCCGTGAACGTACACCGTGCGTGAACGTTCACATTGCGTGTACGTTATACACCCGGAGACCCTATTCTGTCAACAAAATTCATAAAAAATTGTGCGCTTTTCATCTAAACGGGGATATTTTCTTTTAGGTACATATCCAGGGGAATTTCAACTTTTTGAGGTATCTGTTGTTCCAGCACAATGCGCCGGTACAGGTTCAGCAGCGCCTCCCGGCCCTGAGATTCGGGACGCTGGGAGATGATGACGTCGATCCAGCCTTCCTCCAGGAACAGACGATTATTGGGGACAAGATCGTAACCGATGAGTAGAAAATCCCTCGGTTTTTTACGTTCCTTTGCGGCTTGAGCAACCCGATGAGCCATACTGTTCGTTACAAAGATACCCGTAAGATCCGGGTTTTCCCGGAGAAAACGGCTAATTTCTTCCACCGAAATTTCGGTTCCCAAATAACTGGAATATTCCTGTACCAGGCTGGGAAACCCTTGTTCTCCGGCATATCGTAAAAACCCATCCCGCCGCTGGACAATATGATAGTCCTCTCCATGAAGATCCAGAATCGCCACGGGCTTAGTGATCTTCCCCGCAAAAAGATGCATCAGCCTACCCGCAAGATAGCCGCCGCGAAAGGAATCCTGACCGATAGTACAAAGAGGATCCGCACCGGGCAGCTTCGCGTCAATAAATATACAGGGTATACCTATCTGCCGAATTCCTTCGATAAAAGAACTGATCCGGCCAGGCATGATAGGCGAAAAGATGAGTCCATCAGGCTTTTTCTCCAAAATAGCGGCGGCGGCGGCCTGAAATTTTTCCTGACTATAACGATCAAATTCAATGATTTCCATTTCCACCCCCAGGGGGGCAATCTCAGTGGCGGCTTCTTCTATTCCCGTCAGGATCTGGCTCCAATAGCCCGCGTCCTGGTCCCGCTGTGGCAAAAGTGCACAAAAATGGTAAGCCCGGTTACGCTTGAGCCGCCGTGCTATAGGGTTAGGGGTAAACTGGTACCGCTCTATAATTGTCTCAATCTTAGCCTTGGTTACCGCCGACACCCGGCCCCGCTTGTAAAGCACCCGGTCAACGGTCCCAATTGAGACCCCTGCAAGTTCAGCGATTTCCCTGACAGTCATGGTACTCCCTTTGCGTGTACGATAACCTATTTTGCATTAAAAAGGTTCTCTTGTCAAATGCTCGGTGAATCTGGAAATTATCCCTCGGGAACGGTATGCTTCTTCATGCCCCAGTCCCTAACCCTTACCGCTGCCGCCGACGATGACGGCCGCCGTTTAGACCGGATACTGCGTAAAGCCCTGCCGGATATGCCTCTTTCCGCCATCCACAGCCTTTTACGGAAACGCCGCATCCTGGTAGACGGCGTCCCGGGCAAGCCTGCCGACCGGGTACGGACCGGCTCGGCCATACAGGTCCCGCTTATCCCAGCCGGTACCGGCGCCAATCCCTCCCCAGCCAAGGCCGAAACCACCACCCCGGCGAAAAAGCTTCCGGCCCTGGACATACTCCGGGAAGCCGCGGGGCTCCTGATCCTGAACAAGCCGGCGGGGTTGGCGGTTCACGGACCGGATAGCCTGGAAACTATGGTACAGGCCTATCTTGCGGGAAAGCGCTCCCCTTCCCTCTCCTTTAAGCCCGGCCCGCTTCACCGCCTGGATAAACCCACCAGCGGGATCATCGTCTTTTCCACAAGCCTTGGGGGCGCCCAAAATTTCAGCGCCCTGCTCCGGGAACGGCGCATCCGCAAAACCTACTTAGCCGTACTTGACGGTCTGCTGGACAGTGACGAAACCTGGGAGGACACCCTGGTACGGGACCGGGACCTGGGAAAGAGTTTTACTGCGCGGGAAACTTCGTTGCAAATAGCGCGGGAAACTTCGTTGCAAATAGCGCGGGAAACTTCGTTGCAAGGGGAAGATGGGCCCAAGGAAGCCCGGACACGGGTATACCCACTAGCCCAATCGGCAATAACCAAGACTACCCTGGCGCGACTGGAAATAGATACCGGCCGAACCCACCAAATCCGCGCCCAAGCCGCAGCCCACGGCCACCCCCTGGCGGGGGATCGCAAGTACGGAGGCAGCGCCCAACAACCCGGCTTCCTTCTCCACGCCTGGACCCTGGACCTCCCCGACCAAAGCTTCCCGGGCCTGCCACCGCATCTGGAAGCGCCCGTACCGGATAAGTTCCAAAGGCGGATACAGGAGCTATTCGATCACGAGGTGACAGTCACCTTTTTTATGGAAAAAGGTGTATTTTTATGATATTTTATAAGAAACTGGTGTATACTATCTATGGATTCTACTAAAATGAGGTATTTTGTGCCGGTAAAC
>NZ_AEEA01000104.1 GCF_000297095.1 Treponema primitia ZAS-1
AATACGCGCTGCGTATTTCTCACTGCCCGTTCCCGCATAAGTGATGTAAATAATTGCTTGGTGACTATAGTGGAGGTGTTACACCCGTTCCCATTTCGAACACGGAAGTTAAGCCCTCTTACGCCGATGATACTGCCCTCCAGAAGGGTGGGAAAGTAGGTCGTCGCCAGGCTTTTTTTTATTTATTCCATATACCCGCCCTGCATGGGCTCCACCGCACGTTCTGAAAATAATTTCAACACCCCCCCGGAATACCGCTGGGGGTGCGGGCGCCAGCGGGCTTTCCGCTCCGTTAGAATCGCGTCTATTTCTTCAGGCGTCTTCCGTTCCCCCCTGATCCCCACTATTGCCAGAATTCGGTTCGGAATATCGATCTGTATCAGGTCCCCCTCTTCCACCAGGGCAATAGGCCCGCCGTCCGCCGCTTCGGGGGAAACATGCCCGATGGCGGGACCCTTGCTGGCCCCGGAAAAGCGGCCGTCGGTGATCAGGGCAATGGTTTTGCCCAGCTCCGCGTCGGAGCTGATGGCCTCGGTGGTGTAAAACATTTCGGGCATCCCGCTGCCCTTGGGGCCTTCATAGCGGATAAACACCGCATCCCCGGGCTTTATGCGGTGGGCCAATACCGCAGCCAGAGCCTCTTCTTCGCTGTCAAAGGGGCGGGCATGGAGCAGGGCGGTGAACATCTCCTTGGGAACCGCCGAATGTTTTACCACCGCTCCCCCGGGAGCCAGGTTCCCCTTCAGTATCCCTATGGCCCCGTTGGTATCTATGGCCTTGTCATAGGGGCGTATGATATCGGTACGTTTTATATGCCAGGGGGTAAGGTAGGTTTCGCATTTTTCAAAAAACCCTTCCTTCTTAATATCCTCAAGATTTTTCCCCAGGGTTTTCCCGGTCACCGTGAGGGCGTCCAGATGGAGGCTGCCCTTTAGTTCCTCCATGATTGCGGGAACACCCCCGGCATAGTAGAAAAACTGCGCGGGCCAGTGTCCGGTGGGGCGTATATCCAGAAGATAATGGGCGCCCCGGTGCAGGCGATCAAAGAGTTCACCATCAACAGTTAATCCGAACTCATGGGCAATGGCGGGGATGTGCAGGAGGCTGTTGGAACTCCCCGAAATAGCGGCGTGAACCATGATGGCGTTTTCAAAACTCTTCATGGTTACTATGTCCCGGGCCTTCAAGCCCATTTCCGCCAGCTTTACCGCCTGGGCCCCCGCTCGGCGGGCCGCTTCCCTCAGATCAGCGCAGGTGGCGGGCATCAGGGCGGTACCGGGAAGCATCAGACCCAGAGCTTCCGCCATGATCTGCATGGTGGAAGCGGTGCCCATAAAACTACAGGCCCCGCAGGAAGGACAGGCGTGGTGTTTATAATAGTTAAGCTGTTCACCGCTTATCTCACCCCGTTTTTCCATGGCGCTGTACTTCCCTATCTGTTCCAGGGTCAGGAGCTCCGGACCGGCGTCCATAACGCCCCCGGTAACAACGATGCTGGGAATATTAATGCGGCCTATGGCCATGAGATGGGCGGGCATACCCTTATCACAGCTGGCGATAAAGACGCCGGCGTCAAAGGTCGTGGCATTGGCGTGGATTTCTATCATATCCGCAATAATGGAACGGCTGACCAGGGAATAGTTGATCCCATCATGCCCCTGGGCCATGCCATCGCAGATGTCCGTGGCAAAATAGCGGGCCGCCCTGCCCCCGGATGCGGCAACCGACCGGCTCGCTTCTTCCACCAGTTCAAAGAGGTGGGCGCTGCCGGGATGGCTGTCCCCAAAGGTACTTTCCACAATGATTTGTGGTTTTTCAAGATCCTCAACGGTCCACCCCATACCTAAACGCAGGGGGTCCATTTCAGGGGCAAGGGCCCGGATTTTTTGACTGTTCAACATATATCTACAAAGCTCCCAAGCTAATACGGATCGTAAGGAAAATAAGGCTTAGCACACCGAAACCACTGTCACTGACATGGTAGTCCGGGAACCAACGGCGATCATCATAATAGCGGAAATAACCCAATAAAACCCCCAATTTCAAAATCATCAGATGATTTTTTTAAGGGCATTTTCCCTGACGGAAAAGGGTTTTCAGATTATTCCGGTTATAAATGATATGCAGGGTCATGGCGTCCGAGGCGCCGATGGGATCGTGTTCTTCAATGGCATTAACAATCAGCCGGTGAGTTTCAATGGTTTCCTTCCCTAACACCCGGTTAGAGGTATTAACAAACAGCATAATAGCCTGCTGAATGATTGGCATAAGGTTAGGTACCACCAGATTCCGGCTGATTTGGGCGATCCGGGTGTGAAATTCAACATCCTTATGGCTATGGTCCTTCCCGGTATTGATCAGATCTTCCACTTCCCGGGCCAGGGCCTTAATCTCCCGGATATCATTGGCGGAAGCGGTCTGGGCGGCCTGGGCGGCAATACGGGGTTCTATGAACAGACGTACCTCCAAAAGATCCATGGTGAGCTTTTCCTTGTCTTGGATAAAGGTAAACCCCAGGGGATCATCGGGTACCCCAAGCCGGTGCTCCGTCACAAAGGTACCTGCCCCCTGGCGTACCTCCAACACATTACGGCTCACCAGGGACCGAACCGCTTCCCGCAGGGTACTGCGCCCGACTCCCAGGAGGCGGGTTAACTCTAATTCGTTGGGAAGCTTTGCCCCCGGGGACAGATTCTTATCTAGGATGTACCGAATCAGATCTTCTGCGATTTGTTTTCCTAAGGATTTGCCGGTTTCCGCTTTTTTTTTCATATGTTTCTGCTATTAGCGCTGTACCCGTCCCGATGCATCGCCGCCGGCCAATTTTTCTACTTCCTCCACCGAAACCTGGTTAAAATCCCCTTCAATAGCGTGTTTCAGACAGCTTGCGGCCACGGCGAATTCCACTGTTTCCTGGGGAGAATAGCCCTGCAAGGTTCCGTAGATAAGCCCGGCGCCAAAACTGTCGCCCCCACCTACCCGATCGACGATATGTACGGGGTATTTTTTCGAAAAATACGCCGTATCGTCGGTGTAGAGCATGGCTGCCCAATTATTGTCGTTGGCGGAAATGGATTCCCGTAGGGTGATGGCGACCTTTTTAAACCCAAACCGGTCTGTCAGGACCTTCGCCACCTCCTGGTAGCCCTCCCGGTTGATCTTACCGGAGTTGATATCGGAATTTTTAGCATGGATACCGAACACATCCGAGGCGTCCTCCTCGTTGGCAATACAGACATCCACAAAGGGCATGAGGCGGCCCATCACCTCAGAGGCTTTATCCCGGGGCCAGAGGTTTTTCCGGTAATTAAGATCGCAGGAAACCGTAATGCCCCCGGCTTTGGCGATCCTGCAGGCTTCCAGGGTGATAGCCGCCGCCGCATCTCCGAGAGCCGGGGTAATTCCCGTAAAGTGAAACCAGGAAACCCCTGCAAAGATGGTCTTCCAGTCGAAGTCCCCAGGCTCCGCAGTTGCAATGGCTGAACCCGCACGATCGTAGATAACCTTTGAAGGCCGTTGAGAAGCGCCCTTTTCCAGAAAATAGATTCCCACCCGGTTACCTCCCCGGGCTATCTTTGAAGTATCCACCCCGAATTGGCGCAGACTGTTCACTGCGGCTTGGCCGATTTCGTGTTTCGGCAGTTTGGTAACAAAGGCAGCGTCCAATCCAAAGTTTGCCAGGGACACCGCCACGTTGGCTTCACCGCCGCCGTAGCTGGCGCCGAAGGAATCAGCCTGGACAAAGCGATAATACCCCTCAGGGGCAAGGCGTAACATAATTTCGCCAAAAGTAACAATCGTTCCCATGATAGCTCCTATTTTTGTACCAAATGTACCGCAAACCCGGCTATTTCATCCTCAAGATAGATTACCATAAGGTTCCCCTTGTCATTGGTCTTAACGCTGTCCCGGTTAAAACGTATACCCTGACGTTCAAGCCAGGAAAGCGCCCGGGGTAAACTGTTCGTCCCGATGCCGATATGACCGTTGGCGCCAAAGCCGGGGTTTTTCATGATTTCGATATTATCGCTGGAAAAGATCGATGAATTGCTATCTTTAAGGGAAAATCCGAAAAGGGCGCCGAACAGATTTGCTGCGCCGAGGGCCTCCTCCGCATTTTTAGCGTTGATGCCAAGGTGAGCTACGGAAAATCCCAGAATAATCTGAACCGCCTCTTTGCAGAGCCGGGTTATCGTTTCAAAATCTCCGGCATTTATCAGATCCGGCCCCACCATCCAGGAGCCGCCACAGGCAATGATCCGGTCATAGCCGATATATTTAACAATATTATGCTGGTTTATTCCCCCGGTGGGCATGAACTTGAGCTGGGAATAGGGGGCGGCAATGGCCTTGATATACTCCAAACCCCCTGACTGTTCTGCGGGGAAAAATTTTATCACCCCAAGGCCGAATTCAAGGGCTTGTTCAATGGCCGAAGGGTTGGAGCAGCCCGGTACTATGGGGATTCTCTTTTTGATACAGTGGGCCACCACCTTTGGATTAAATCCCGGACTTACAATAAATTGTGCCCCCGCCTGTATCGCCCGATCAACCTGATCGGTATTTAAAACCGTGCCGGCCCCAAGCAAGACCTCGGGTACTTCCGCGTGTATGCGGCGTATGGTCTCTTCCCCTGCGGCGGTCCTGAAGGTAATTTCCGCGCAGGGAATGCCCCCGGCGGCCAGAGCCTTTGCCAGGGGAACCGCCTTTTCGGCGTCATCAATTTTGACTACCGGGATTATCCCGATCTTTCCCAATTCTTCAAAAATAGTTTGCATATAAACACCTCAAATCATCAGATGTATTTACCTATTGTAGGGGCAAAATTCAGATATGTCAAGAAAATACTTAAAATTAGGGGTAGGTGATAGCGGGTATTTATATACGCTAAAGAAAAGTCTTTAAAATTCATCGGATGAATATTGCCGTGAAGCCTAAGGTTCCCCCTATAATGAAATTTGCTTTGTAATTTCTTGTATTAGCGGGCCGCAGATGATATGCTTACGTATCCGAACATAATCGGAGCATAAGAAAAACGTAAACCCTGAAGGATATATAATGAACATAGCCTTTGGCCATACTAATATGGATTTGGATTGCCTGGGGTCCCTGATTTTGGTACGGAAGCTTTTTCCGGAGTACCGGCTGGTGCGAAGCCGGCTTATCCATCCTGAGGCCCAGAACCTGTATGATTTTTATCAACAGTACTTTGATTTCCTGAACCCTAAGGATATCGAAACTGAGCTAATCGAGAAGATTATCATTGTGGATACCTGTATGGCGGAGCGGGTGGGGGAATATTTCAGCCATATACGGAATTCGGCGCCGGATATACGGATTTACGATCACCACCCTATAGAATTTTGCAATATCCAGGGTGCGAAGGTTGAGGGGGGGAATTACGGGGCCAATACGTCCTTCCTGGGAAAATTGGCCATGGAACAGGGGATACGGCTTCTGCCCGAGGAGGCGACCATTGCTCTGACGGGGATCTATGCCGATACGGGGCGGCTGATTTTTGAAAATGTCAGCCGGGTGGATTTTGAGGTTTCCGCCTGGCTCATGGATATGGGGGCTTCGTTAAAGCTGGTTAAGTCCTTTCTGGAAACCATCCGGGAGGACGCTCAGTTGGAGATCCTGAATCAGGCGCTTATGGCTTTACAGCCCCATGTCATCCAGGGCCATGAACTGCTCCTGAGTTACCTTGAACTGGGGGAGAACACCCCGGGCCTTGCGGCGGTGGTGGAAAAGATCATGGAAATACGGAACCCCGATGCGTTTTTTGCCCTTTTTGCCATTCCGAAAACAAAAACGGTGCTCCTCATAGCCCGCAGCCAGAAGGCTAAAATCAACCTCCACGAGCTGCTGCACGTCTATGGCGGCGGGGGGCATCAGCTGGCGGGTTCGGCGAAGATAAACGGGCGGGAAGGGCCTGAATTTTTTGAAGAATTTCTGGGCTACCTGGAACAATCCCTCACGCCGGCCACCCGGGCTGCCGACATCATGACCCGGGATGTCCACCGGGTGAGCGAAACCATGAGCCTTTTGGAGGCCTCCGTTTTTCTGGAAAAGGCGGATCTGACCGGGGCGCCGGTACTGGACGCTGAGGAAAATGTAAGCGGCTTTATCAGCCTCCGGGATATCATGAAGGGACGTAAGGCGGGGGTGATGAAAGCCCCGGTACGGGCTTATATGTCAAAGCCTGCGGTGACCGCCGGTAGTAACCTTACCATGCGGGAAATTGAGCGTATTTTTTATAAACACCATATAGGACGGCTGCCTATTGTGGAGGACCGTAAGCTCCTGGGCATTCTTACCCGCTGGGACTATCTGCAATATAGAAAACGTCAAGTCAGCCGGAAAGCGTAATTGTAGATGGCCAATACTTTTTTTTCCGATATGGTAAACAATCACTTTAACCCCGCTGCGGTTTTGGATATATCCCAGGGAGGCAATGTTTTAGTTATCAGCGACTTCCACATGGGCTGCGGCCGCCGGGACGATCTTGCCCAGAATGGGGTCCTGCTCATGGAGATGCTGGAGCACTATTATTTAAACGGAGACTGGACTATTGTCTTAAACGGAGATATCGAGGAGCTGCAGCGTTTTTCTCTTGAGAGCATTAGAGAACAATGGCCAAGGCTGTACCAGCTCTTTGATAAATTTAACGCCCGGGGGCGGCTGTATAAAACCCTTGGGAACCATGATGAGCAGCTTATCTTTGAAAAAAAGTATCCCTACGCGCTGTATGATGCGGTGCTTATTGAGACCGGCCTTATACCGCTCTATGTGTACCACGGGCATCAGTCTTCCAAGGTTTATACCAATTATAATAAGCTGCTTCAGATCGGCATACGGTATCTCCTCAAGCCCCTGGGGGTCCGGAATATTTCATCCGGCCGCAGCCCCTTCCGGCGTTTTCATGTAGAAAAGCAGGCCTATGATTTTTCCCTGGAGCATAACTGTATCTCCATCATCGGCCACACCCACCGGCCCCTCTTTGAATCCCTGGGACGTTTTGAATTTATTAAATTTGAAATTGAACGCCTGTGCCGGGATTACCCGGTCTCCCAGGGGGAAGATCGGGAGCGAATCGCAGAGGAGGTGCGGGCCCTGCGTATGGATCTGGGGAAGCTGAAGCGATCGGAAAAGCGGAATGCCATACGGGAGAGTCTCTATGGGGATGATCTTCCCGTACCCTGTCTCTTCAATTCCGGAAGCGCCATAGGCAGAAGGGGTATTAACGCCATTGAACTGGATAGGGAAAAAATTTCCCTGGTGTACTGGTTTGTCCAGGGCGAGGGGAAAAAATTTGTCAACCGGGGCCGTTACCCGGTATATATACTGCCGGGTACCAAATACTGCCGTACCGTCCTGAACCAGGACCGGTTCGAGTATGTGAAGGCGCGGATAGAACTATTGGGAAACGTTCCGGAAATAAACGCCGCTTGGGATTGAGGTCAGATAAATTTGCTTTTGATGAGGGAAAAATAGTTTTCCGCTTCCTCGGGGCTTTCCACCGCCTTGTCCGGTTCGTGGTATTCGATCAGGTGGGGGGGGATTTCCGCCAGAAAAGGTGAGGGGACACAGTCCGCGGTGTTCTGCAGGCGGCGCCGTTGGAGACAGCTGGTGATAAAGAGCTTGTCCCGGGCCCGGGTGATGGCCACGTAGAAAAGACGGCGTTCCTCTTCAAGGGCGCCGCCTTTTTGGTCTTCGTCCCCCTCCTCCATGCTTCGCTCGTGGGGGATGATGCCATCCTCAGCGCCGGCGATAAAGACCACGGGAAACTCCAGGCCCTTGGACGCATGGATGGTCATGAGGTTCACCTTCCCCTTGCCCGCCTCATCGTCCCCATCGTCCCGGGTAATTAAACTAATGCGGTTCAGGTAGGCGTAGATGCTGGGATCGAAGTTGTCCGGGTCCTTCTCCCAGGTTTCCATGGACTGGATGAGACTTTCTATGTTGAGGAATTTCCATTTGGCCATCTTATCATTTTTACTGTACTCCGTTACGAGGTAGGACCAGTAATCGATGCTGTCCACCAGGGCCCGGGTTTTTGCGGATAATCCCCGCTTGCCAAGCATCTCCTCCCGGTAGGTTTCGATGAGGGTCATAAATTCGTCGATCTCCGCCTTGCCCTTGGCAGCTTCCTGGAAAAGGGTGTCCGGAGAATAGCGGAGTTTTTCCATGGCGTCCCACAGGGTGGAATGATTCTTCCGTGCCAGATCCATCAGGGCCCCTATGGTAGTTTTTCCTATGCCGCGCCGGGGGGTGTTAATGATTCTGAGGAGATTCACATCATCGTTGGTGTTGGCGATGAGCCTGAGATAGGAAAGAACATCCTTAACTTCCTTGCGCTGGAAGAAGCTGGTTCCCCCGGAAACCCGGTAGGGGATATTCTCCGCCAGGAAGGCTTCCTCAATGCTGCGGGTCATGGAATTGGTCCTGAGCAGTACCCCGAAGTTATCGTATTTGAGCTTATCCTGGATCATGATTTTTTTTATTCCGCTGGCAATAAAGTCCGCTTCTTCACTTTCATTCTTGGGATGAAAGAGCTCCACCGGTTTGCCGCCCTTGTTACCGGACCAGAGCCGCTTTTCCTTACGGTTCGTATTGTTGGAGATAACCCCGTTGGCCGCTTCCAGGATGGTGGTGGTGGAACGGTAGTTTTGCTCCAGTTTGATCTCCACGGTCCCGGGGAAATCCTTTTCAAACATGACGATGTTTTCGTAGTTGGCCCCCCGCCAGGAATAGATGGACTGATCATCGTCCCCCACCACACAAACATTGCGGTCCGCCAGGAACCGCATAAGGCGGTACTGGGTAAAGCTGGTATCCTGAAACTCGTCCACCATGATGTAATGGTAACGGCTGCGGTACTTCTCCAGGACTTCGGGATGCTTTTCAAACAGCTCTATGGGGAGGGTCAGGAGATCGTCAAAATCCAGGGCGTTGTAAGTCTTCAGGCTGTGCTGATATTCTTTATACACCGGTTCGTAGGCATCGTTGGCGCCGTCCCCCCATGTAAAGCGCCCAATCTTGACGTTGGAAAAAAGCTGGCCCAGGGCGTAGAGGTCCACCCCTTCGGTGGAGAGCCGGCATTCACGGAGGCTTTCTTTGATAGCGGAGCCCCGGTCCGTTTCATCGTAGATAGAAAAATTTTTCCGGTACCCCAGGTGTTCTATTTCTTCCCGGAGTATCCGTACCCCAAAGGCGTGGAAGGTACTCACCGTCAGGTTTTGGAGTTTCTTTCCCGTTAGTTCTTTGACCCGTATTTCCATTTCCCGGGCAGCCTTGTTCGTAAAGGTGAGGGCCAGGATGGCGGACTGGGGTATACCAGTTTCCAGCATGTGGGCGATACGGTAGGTAATAACCCGGGTCTTTCCGGAACCGGCGCCGGCGATGATGAGTACCGGTCCTTCAATGGTCCTAACCGCCCGGAACTGCTGGTCATTCAGCTCCGCTTGAAGGTTTAGTTTCGACACGGACTATACTTCTTTTACAAAGATACGCAGGGCCTGTACGCCCAGGAGCATCACCGCGGTAACGATGGCCCCGGACGTAAGTACCCCGAGGATTACGGCGAGCATGGTTTTCCGCTTGCTTAGGCCAAGTACCCAAGACCCCAGGGTTCCGGTCCAGGCGCCGGTTATGGGCAAGGGGATGGCCACAAAGACCGCAATCCCAAGCCAGCCCCATTTTTCCACCTGGGCATGGAGTTTGACCCGGGCCCGTTCCACAAAGCGGTCAAAAATTTTTTCGTACCAGGCCATTTTACGGAAAACCCTGTGCAAGGTGGAAAGAAAGACCCAGCAGGCCGGCGCCACCAGGGCGTTGAGACCGGCGCAGTACAGATAGGCCCAGTACCAGGGTATCCCATTGGCAATAGCGAAGGGGATGCCCCCCCGGAGTTCAGAAATGGGCAGGAAAGAAAGCAGTGCGGTCCAGAGGAGTATTACAGGGGTATTCATTGAGAAAAGTTTAGCAGAAAATGCGGAATGAATAAAGCGTTTTGGACGGCGGCGCTATAACTATTGTTGTTCCGCCAGAAGCTTGGCGATTGCCTTTCCGGCTTTGCCCCGATGGCTGATTTGGTTCTTCTCTTCTGGGGTAAGTTCCGCCACGGTGCGGCCCAGTTGGGGGAGGTAGAGGATAGGGTCGTAGCCGAAGCCGCCCGCGCCGCGCTCTTCCCGGATCAGCTCCCCCTCCAGGGTTTCCTGGACCAGGTAGAAGCGGTCTTCGCTAAAGAGGAGTACCATGGCGCAGACGAACCGGGCTTGGCGGCTGGGATTGTCAGATCTGCTCTGCAGCTCTGATCTGCTTTGCAGCTCTGATCTGCTTTGCAGCTCTGATCTGCTTTGCAGCTCTTGGAGGAGCAGGGCGTTGCG
This sequence comes from Treponema primitia ZAS-1, assembly GCF_000297095.1. Taxonomy (NCBI): domain Bacteria; kingdom Pseudomonadati; phylum Spirochaetota; class Spirochaetia; order Treponematales; family Treponemataceae; genus Treponema; species Treponema primitia. The sequence continues at coordinate 10,389 of NZ_AEEA01000104.1, forward strand.
GTCCCGGTCACTGAGCTTTTTGCCGCCTTCGGAGCCGTACCGTTCGGTACTGCCGTACCGGGCAGAGTAGATACCCGGCCGGCCGTCCAGGGCGTCCACGCAGAGGCCGGAATCATCGGCAATAACCGGGTCTTGGGAACCGCATCCGCTTGCCAGGACCAGGCGGCGGAGTTCCCGGGCTTTTATCAGGGCGTTTTCCCCAAAGGTGGCGCCCGTTTCATCGGGGTCGAAGGGGATTCCTTCATCGGCGGGGATTTTTATGAGGTGGCCGGGAAGAAGGCCTGAAAGTTCCGCCCTTTTATGGGTATTGCCGGTGGCAAACCAAATCGTCATAGGGGTATACTAGCATGAATTATGCGGGTGGGAAAGGATGAATAAACAGAGCGTATTGAAAGAATATTTTGGGTATACCACGTTTCGCCCCGGACAGGAGGAGCTTATCGACGCCATCCTGGCGGGCCGGGACGTGATGGCGGTAATGCCCACCGGCGCGGGGAAATCTATCTGCTATCAGATCCCGGCGATACTTCTGGATGGACTTACGGTGGTAATCTCCCCCCTGATATCCCTTATGAAGGATCAGGTAAACGCCTTGCAGGAAGCGGGGGTAAAGGCGGCGTACCTGAACAGCTCCATGGGGAGCGCCGAATATGGGGAAATTCTGCGGGGCCTGGCCCAGGGAGCATACCAAATCCTCTATATCGCCCCGGAGCGGCTCCTGCGGGAGGATCTCCGGGAGCAGATTGGGGATACGCCCATACCTCTGGTGGTGGTGGACGAGGCCCACTGTGTTTCCCAGTGGGGTCACGATTTCCGTCCCAGCTATCGTCTGATCGCCGAGTTTATCCGCCGTCTTCCGTCGCGTCCCCGGTTGGCAGCCTGTACCGCCACCGCTACAGCGAAGGTTAAGGAGGATATTCGGAGCCTCCTGGAACTGAAGGATCCGCTTTTGCTGACCACCGGATTTGACCGGCGGAATCTCTACTTTGGGGTTGAAAAACCAAAACAGAAATCCGAGGCCCTCCTGGGGTATCTGGAAAACCATAGAGGCCAAAGCGGTATTGTCTACTGTTCCACCAGGAAAAAAGTGGAGGAAGTCTGGGAACTCCTTGGCCGTTATGGTTTTGCCGCCACCAGGTATCATGCGGGGCTGGAAGACCGGGAACGCCATGAAAATCAGGACGATTTTATTTTTGACAGAAAAACTATCATGGTGGCCACCAACGCATTTGGCATGGGGATAGACAAGTCCAACGTATCCTTTGTGATCCATTACAATATGCCCAAGAACATTGAAAGCTATTACCAGGAGGCGGGGAGGGCAGGCCGGGACGGGGAAAATGCGGAGTGCATCCTTTTTTACAGCGGTCAGGATGTGCGGATCAATACCTTCCTGATCACCAACAACCAGGAGGAGGAGAACGAACGGGACGAAAAACAGGTGGAGCATAATCTGGAACTTTTAAAACAGATGACCTTCTACGCCACCGGTTCCGACTGCCTCCGCGCCCGGCTGCTCGCCTATTTTGGGGAAAAAAGTCCCGGCTATTGCGGCAACTGTTCCAACTGTAAAACTACCTTTGAGTCCGTGGACATTACCCTGGAAGCCCGGAAGATCATTTCCTGTATTTACCGTTTAAAAGAGCGGGGCCGGAATTTTGGAAAAATTATGATCATTGATATTCTGCGGGGCAGTAAAACGAAAAAGATCACTTCCCAGGGTCTGGATACCCTGAGTACCTACGGGATCATGGCGGATACCGATGCCCACCGGATCCGAAATATCCTGGACTATCTTATCGATCAGAAATATCTAAGGGTGGAGCCCGGGGAATATCCCGTGGTGGACCTTGGCGATAAAGCCCGGGAAATCATTGTGGAGAAAGCGCCATTAACAATGATGCTGCCCGCCGCGGTTCCCGTTTCGAAGGCTGCCCCTCCTCCCGTGTTTCAGGCAGAGTTAACGGATCGGCCTGTGGACGAGTCCAACAGTTTTGCGGTTACCAAGATCTACGGGAAGCCAAAGCCCGCCGTCCCGGACGCAGCTCCGGTGGACGAAGCGCTCTTAACAAAGCTCAAGGACCTGCGCCGGGAACTGGCCCAGGCCGGCCATGTCCCCGCATACATCGTATTCTCCGACGCCGCCCTGCGGGACATGTGCCGCAAACAGCCAACCACCAAAGCGGCATTCCTTGGGGTGTCCGGCGTAGGGGAGGTGAAGATGGAGAAGTACGGCGAGGCTTTTACCAAGCTAATAAGGGACTTTAACTCTTCTCCAGCTTCAACGTGATGGTCGGCTGATCGCAGATCTCCGCGGGGCCGTAGTATTGTATCGAGCCGGGGTAGATAAAGCTGGTCTTGACCGACCATGTTTCCCGTTCGGCGGCGAAGGTTTTGAAGGGTTTGCCCTCCAGTTCCACCAGGGCCTTCCGGATTACCGGTTTGTCGGCGCCGTGGCGGTGTTCCATGTTCATCATCATGGTCAGGGGGACCCCGCCGGCTATCCACTGGTCCGCAGGGGCAACCAGGTTTTTTACGCTGGAAAGGTAGCCCGTAAGGCCCGAGGCGATGAGCACAAAGGCGCTGAACCCAAGGCTGTAGCAATAGTCTGCATCGAAGTTGGTGGGGAAGGCGCAGCGGCCTTCGTAACCAAAGAAATGGCCCAGGGCGCTGAATGTGCCCTTGTAGGTTCCCGCTTTTTTAAGATCCCTTAGTTTGCTCTCCGTCATGCCCATGAGTAGTTTTTCTGTTTCGATACGGGATACCTGAACATTGCCGTGGGGATCCCGGTCCATGAGGAGTTCCTTGGCAATTTCTTCCGGAAGGCTCTTGAAGAGATACCCCGAGGGATCCGAAAGCTGTGTTACCAGCCAGTCGGTCTGGGCATGAAAACTTCCCTGCTCGGAAAATTCTTTTTCCTTGTTGGCCATAATATCGTTCAGTTCCTCAATGAGTTTTTTCATTTCCGGAATGAATTCAACCAGCCCCTCGGGGATAAGCACCACCCCGAAATTTTCCTTGTTATCCGCCCGCTTAACCACGGAACTGCATATCTGATCCACCACCTGACCCAGGGATAGTTTCTTGGCCTCCACTTCTTCGGAGATGAAACAGATATTCGGCTGGGTTTGGAGAGCGCACTCCAGGGTGATGTGGCTGGCGGAACGGCCCATGAGTTTGATAAAGTGCCAGTATTTTTTGGCGCTGTTGGCGTCCCGCTCAATATTTCCGATAAGCTCGCTGTAGGTCTTTACCGCCGTGTCGAACCCAAAGGAGATTTCGATGTTTTCATTTTTTAGATCCCCGTCTATGGTTTTAGGACAGCCGATAACCTGTATGTCCGATCCCTTGGCAAGGAAGTACTCCGCCAGAAGGGCAGCATTGGTGTTGGAATCGTCCCCGCCTATGATTACCACCGCGTTAAGCCCCAGTTTTTTGGCGGTTTCCAGGGAAGCGGCAAACTGTTCCGGACTTTCGATCTTGGTCCGTCCGGAACCGATCATGTCGAAGCCCCCGGTATTCCGGTAGATGTCCATCATGGGGTCGTTTATTTCCACAGTTTTATTATCAATAAGGCCGCTGGGACCTCCCAAAAGACCGAAAAGTTTTGAACCGGGATTTCCCTTCTTGAGACCGTCATAGAGACCGGCGATTACATTGTGTCCCCCCGGGGCCTGACCGCCCGAGAGGATCACCCCCACGGAAAGTTTGCGGCTTATGGCGTCATTCTTGCCCTGTATAAAGGTGGCCAGGGGTTTGCCATAGGTTTCTTTAAAACGGGCTTTCAATGCGCCCTGATCCGATATGGATTCGGTGGGGTTTCCTAACTGAACTGCTATGTCTGTTACCGGCCTGGATAAACTACCGGGAAGTTTTGGTTTGTAGGTATAGCGGACTCTTTGCAGCGCCGACAATTCCATGGTGTGCTCCTTTGAAAACTTAAATAGAATAGGGAGATAGTATACCTAAAACCGGGAGACAATTTCAAGTTCTTGGCGCATTTTCAGCCGATGGTTGTTCCCAGGAACTTTTCTCCCCGGAGTATTTTTTTAAGGTTTTCCAGGTCGCGCCCTGCGGCGCAGATAACCCGCAGGCCGAGCTCCGCGGCGCGCCGGCTTGCTATGGGGTCGAAGGGGACATTCTTGCCCGGGGTCCATTCATCCCCAACCAGGATACGGAAATCCGGCCAGGAGATGGCGTCTATCGGCTTTGCCTGGGGGTTTTTCTTGGGATCATCCGTGTAGACCCGCTCAATGTTGGAGAGGTTGATCACCGAGTCTGCCCGGAACCGTTCCGCCAGAAGCACGGCGTCGTTGTCCGAGGAGAAGCCCGGTTTCCAGCCCGCAGCTACCAGGACTTTCCCGGTCATATCCGCCGCTTGGGTGGGGTCCGTAATCACATCCTGGGAACACCACTCGCCCATAAGAGCCCTGACCAGCTGGGCATTGAGTCTGGTAGCCATTACCCCGATCCAATCAGCCTCGTTGTTATCGGCTTTTTTGCCCCCGGTTGCGGAGATTTCCCGGTAGGCATTCTGGTAGACCCGGGCGGGTCCGCCGCCGCCGACCACAAAGATGAAACGCCGTTCCGCCTCCGCCTCAAGAAATTCCCGGATCAGGGCGACAAAGTTCTTTAAAAAGGCTTCGTCCACCGTATCGGGGGCTACAATAGAACCACCCAGAGAAATGACCGTTATCATACCATGCTCCTTATGGATAATCTTTCACTGATAGTAGACACCGTTGATTGTAACGTCACTCCACAGTGATGAATAGGACTCCAAACCACCCACGGCTTCTTCCCAGAGGTTCTGCAGGGCATAATCCCTTTCCCGTACGGCAACCCGGCCCCGGGGATCCATATGGGAGAGGGTGGTAAAGCCCCGGGAGAAGCTTATCCGCTGGTTGTCCAGGTTGCCAAAGTAGTAGTTTGCCCTATCCGCCCGGAGTATAAAAGACGGCGGGGCAGCGCCTGCCCCCAGGGCTGGATCCACCGGTATCCAGCCAAAACCATCTATCCAGAATTCGGCCCAATAATGACGGCTGAGCATACGGTTCCGGTCCAGGAGGACCCCGGAGACGGGAATTGCAGGTATACCCGCGGAACGGGCCATGGTACAGAAGAGTAGGGCAGCCCTATAGGGGTCCGCTTTTTTTTCTTCCAGGGCTTCCAGGGGTCCGCCCGCAAGCTCTTCCCACTGGATTCCCCCCTTGGTGAGGAGATACTCGTAGATACGCTGGGCCCGAATATAGGGGTTTTGTTCCCTCCCTATAAGGGCGGCGGTCTGCTCTTTTATCCGGGGATCATCCGAAGGGATCCGGGAGCTGGGCGCGGTATAGGCAGCCCTAACCGGGGAGGCTAAGGAAGCGGTGTTTCCGGAGGCGATTGTTATGGAATTGGTCCTGATATCGGTTTCTACCGTATAAACCTCCACCAGATAGGACAGGCTGATCCCCGCAGCGGTATTACTTTCTAAATTCTGCATCTGAAAAAGGGAGGTTCCCCGATAATTTTCAATAAAGGGCTCCACATTACGGGATAGGATCCGGATATTCCGCTGGGAAGCAGAATTGACCGGCTGGGGAAGCCAAAGGTAAAGCCGGTTTGGCCCTTCCGCCTCCTGAACCCGGATATCCACGGCGTAGGAAATAGCGTAGTTCCGTTTATCCTTATAGGTCTTGGTTCCCGGTTTGCCGATGATGTCGAAAAACATCGGCCTGGCGTTTCCCCGTGGGGTATGGACCGTGAGGTTCCCCCCGATAGCTCCGTCGGGAACCCTGACCCGGATTTCCCGCTCACTCCAAAGCTCATAGCCAAATTCGGTTTCCGAAACTTCTACCGAACCCGGGCCGCTTACCCCTGTCGGCGCCGACGGGGACAGTTGTGCATCCCAGGCAAAAAACACCCCACCGCCCTCTCGGGAGGCGCCGAAACCGCTTCCCCGGATGGTTACCACGGAACCCACCGCCCCGGCCGGAGGTTCTATGGAGAGGATGTTGGGCTCAATACCGGTATATTCCCCCTGGATAGTCTGGGGCATGGTTGACCGGTTGGAAAACAGGGCGGAGTTGCTTTTTCTATTGCCCCGGTAAACACAGACCAGTCCGGAATCTCCAAACTCGGGGATCCGTACCAGAATCCGGGTATCGGTCCATTCAATGTAGGATGAAGTGGTGGGGGTTATCCCCCCTATGGTAACGTAGGATTCTTCCCGGGTAGCTCCAAAATTTTCCCCTGTTATAGTGAGGACCTCCCCCATTATCCCTATCCGGGGACTAATCAAGTGGATCCGGGGCTGTCGGTCTATACATGAAAAAAAAAGGAGTATGAATGGAAAAAATAAGAAGAGCCGTCTCATTCCGGTAACGCGCGCTCCGGAGAGGAATTGTTTGCCGTCGCAGAGGATTCTCTTGCGGGTTCTGTATAGGGGCGTAGTTCCAGTTGAATTTCTATATGGGCTTCGTTTTCGGAACTTACCTTTCCCAGGGGGAAGAAGTATATCTGTTCACCGAATTCCAGGGGGATGGACTGAAGGGTCGTTTGGTAACGGATCCCTTGGTTGGGCACATTTATCCAGATCTGGCCTTGGGCAACCAGAAGGCTCCGCCCATTTTCCTGTTGATAGGGGGTGAACTGGGCAAAAACCACAACATTTTCCCCGATAAGCTTAAGGCTCACCGGCCTACCCAGGATAGTTATCTTGGAATTGTTGGAATTCCAGATTTCGTCCTGGTTTTGCTCCACTATCCTGGCAACGATGTTCAGCACCACCGCCCGTTCCCGCAGACCGGGCAGCATACTATCCGGAAACGCTTCCTGGCCGGAAACTGTCACACCGGCGGCCAAAAATAGCAAACCGCCGATGAATGTAAGCCTCTGTAAATAAGGATGCCGGTTCATCGGGATCCTTCGGACTTCCGTCCGCTGTAATCTGCCGCCCGGATCATGGCCGGTTCTCCGGAACTCATAAAATTCCTACTTTCCGGCAGGCGGATTATTACGATATCCGAAGAATCATCCCCCAAATATTGTAAAACCCCATTCAAATCTGAAATGGGCATAATTGTTTGCATATCCAGGGAGGCCAGGGTTGAATCTGCAGGAGCGGTGTCCGGAGTACTTCGAAGGAAGAAGAAGCCAAAAGCGAGGATCAGCGCAGCAGCTGTGGCAGCAAGCAGGGGCAGGGGCACCGAAACGGAGCGGCCCCAAATCTGTACCGGACGCTCCCGGATCGCCGCATCGGGGTTACTAAGCCGCTGCCAGACCCGTTCCGTTAGGGCAGCCGCAGAGAACCGCTCTTCTTCCAGTGTTCCGGAAAGCTGCCGGAACTGTTCCAAACGGCTTGTACAGTGGGAACAATCCCGAAGATGGGCTTCAAGCTTTTCTTTCCAGGGAGACGGCAATTCCCCATCGTAATAAAGGGAAAGTATTTGAGGATCAGGGCACATATGAACCATCCTTGCGGAAGGGGCCTTCCGCTTTTAAAAGCCCGGCCAGACGTTCCCGGGCTCTGAATACCCGGACCTTCACATTACCTTCACTAATGCCAAGAACTTGGCCAATTTTCTTATAATTAAGCTCACCATATTCTCTTAAAATTAAAACCATCCGTAAATTCTTCGGCAATTTTCGCAATGCCTCCTGAATTTCCTCCTTGGATTCCTTCTTTAACAGCGCGCTTTCGCCGGTCTCCGGGCTCCGAATATCTTCCCGAAAGGCCTTTTGATAGGCTTTTCGCTCTCTGTCCTTACGTTTCGCATAATTCAGAGATGCGTTTGTTGCCACCCTGATAAGCCAGTACTTGGCCTCCTCGGGGTTGGGGAAAACCATCTTTTTTTCGTACAGCCGGAAAAAAGCATCCTGACAAAGGTCCTCTGCAGCTTCCTCGCTGTTGGTTATACGGTACACCACCCGAAACAGTATAGGAAATACGGTATCGTAAAGCCGGCGGAACTCTGCAACAGACTCATCCCCCTCTGATCCTGAAAACAATTTATCCCCTTGGTTGTTACATTATTCTACAGTTAAATTAACGGCGCTTTATATACGGCGCCATACGGCGCCCTTGGGGCCATCTTCCAGCAAAATTCCCCGCTCTTTTAGGGTATCCCGTATACGATCCGCGGTATTAAAATCCTTTGCCTTCTTCGCCTCCGCCCGTTTCGCTATCAACGCTTCAATTTCCGCTATTTCTTCCGGGTTTCCCCGGTTTGTATCCAATCGTTTCTCCGCTTCGGCGGCCGCCCGGGCAAAGATGCCCAGCCCCAGTATACGGTCCATCTCGAAGGCCGTTTGTAGGGCATCTGCGCTTTGCACCGTGCCATCTCTTAGCAGCCCCCAGAGTTCCGCCAGAGCCCGGGGTGTGTTAAGGTCTTCATCCAGGGCTTTGTCAAAAGCCTCAAGATAGGTCCCTGCCTTTCCTTGGGTAAGCGAATCCGGCAAAGTCCCCTTAACGGTGGGAAGACCCCCGGCTTTTTCCACCAGGGCCAATATACGGTCTCCCAGAGATTTCCGGGCGTTCCGGGCGCCGTCCAGGGCATCGTAGGAGAATTGGATTTGGCTGCGGTAATGGCCCCCCAGGAGGAAGTACCGGTAGTCCAGGGCATCGTAGCCATCGTCAACCAGGGTCTGGAGGGTGAGAAAGTTCCCGGAGGATTTGGACATCTTCCCCTTATCCTGGATAAGAAATTCGTTGTGGACCCAGTAATTCACCCAGGGATGCTTTTTGGTAGCCGCCTCACTCTGGGCAATCTCGTTGGTGTGGTGAATGGTAATGTGGTCGATACCCCCGGCGTGGATATCAAACTGTTCCCCCAGGTACTTAATACTCATGGCGGAACATTCGATATGCCAGCCCGGATACCCCCGGCCCCAGGGACTGTCCCAGACCAGGGCTTGGTTTTCAAATTTGCTCTTGGTAAACCAGAGGACAAAGTCGTAGGGATTCTGTTTATTTTCGTCTACTTCGATCCGGGCTCCGGGTTTACGATCTTCAAGGTTGATCAGCGCCAAGTCCCCGTAGGAAGCAAACTTAGTGATATCGAAATAGAGGTTCCCCCCGGCGGAGTAGGTAAACCCGTTAGCCTCGATCCGCTTGATCAGGGCGATCATCTCCTGTATATGCTCCGTAGCCTTACAGACCACCGTGGGGCGGATGATATTCATCCTCCCCGTATCGTTGAAAAAGGCATTGGTATAGAAATCCGCAACTTCCAGGACCGTCTTGCCCCGTTCCTCCGCGGATTTTACCATTTTGTCGTCCCCGCTGTCGTTATCCCCGGAAAGGTGCCCCACATCGGTGATATTCATCACATGGGTTACGGTATACCCCCGCCGTCGCAGGGTCCGTACCAGAATATCGTGGGTAAGGTAGGCCCGGAGGTTTCCGATATGGGCATAATTATAAACCGTGGGCCCGCAGCCGTAAAAGCCAACCTCGTTTTGTTTAATCGACTCAAAAACCTGTAGTTTCCGTCCCAGGGTGTTATAGAGGGTTAACGCCATGATTTACTGTAGGGGAAAAAATCGAAAAAATCAAGGGCGGTAGGTGCGGGTCTATGCCGATCGGTGCCGGTTCGGAAACAACGTCTCTTTTTTTCGGATTTATCGGCAAATCGGGAGGGAAGAGGGGCATCCCCGGCGCTCGCACGCTTGTAGAGTCTGCTTCCGCAGCCCCGCTGCGCGGGTCTACTCCAGCAGGGAATTCCAAATGTGCTTGACCGGGGATGCCCCTCTTCCCTCCCG